>CAZNMV010000156.1:0-7360 GCA_964573835.1 uncultured Aestuariivita sp.
AGGGTTGAGAGGCCGGTTTCGCGAACCGGCCGGCCAGACTGCTGAGTATGGACTGGATCAGCCCGAAGTGCTATCGAACCGGCGCAGCAGTTCATTGCCGCGGCGCACGGCTTCGTCCATCGCTTCGCGGGCCGACTTGGTGCCCGACCAGACCGCCTCCAGTTCCTCGTCCAGCACGTCGCGGACCTGGACGTAGTTGCCGAAGCGCAGACCGCGGCTGTTGCTGGTGGGGGTGTTCAGGCTCAGCTGGCTGATCGCGACGTCGGTGCCCGGGAATTCGGTGAAGAAGCCGCGCTCTTCCATCAGCTTGGCCGCGGCCGTGGTGATCGGAACGTAACCGGTCGACTGCGCCCAGTCGGCCTGCGCCTCGGTGCCCGACAGGAAGTCGAGGAACTGCGCGGTGCAGGCATATTCGGCGTCGTCATGTCCGCGCAGAACCCACAGCGTCGCACCGCCGATGATCGAATTCTGCGGCTCGGCGCGCACGGCAGTGTCCACCGGCATCGGAACTTGGGTGAACTTGAAGTCCTTGATGTCGGCCACGAAGCCGCCGAAATAGGCCGAGGAGTTGATCCACATCGCCGCTTCGCCATTCACGAATTGCGGACGCGAATCGCCGCGGCGGCCGCCGTAGACGAAGAGCCCTTCTTCGGCCATGTCCGCGAGGCGCTGGATGTGGTTCACGACATGGTCGTTGTTGAAGGTGAACTCGGTCTTGATGCCGGCAAAGCCGTTCTCCATCGTGCCAACCGGCAGGTCATGCCAGGCCGAATAGTTCTCGATCATCGTCCAGGACTGCCAGCCCTTGCCGAAAGGTGCCGCAACGCCTGCTGCCTTCAGCACACGGGCGGCTTCGATGACTTCGTCCCAGGTGGTCGGGATTTCGAGGTTGTTGGCCTCGAACAGATCGAGGTTGATCCACATCACCGGGGTCGAGGAGTTGAAGGGCAGCGACAGCAGGTTGCCGTTCGTGTCCGAATAATACGAGATCACGGCGGGGACATAGTTGGTTTCTTCAAAGGCGATGCCCTGGTCTTCCATCAGCTGGTGAACCGGGTAGATCGCGCCTTCGGCGCCCATCATGGTCGCGGTGCCGACTTCGAAGACCTGCACGACATGCGGCTGCTCGCCCGCGCGGAAAGCGGCGATCGCGGCAGTCATGGTTTCGGTGTAATTGCCCTGATAGACCGAGTTCACCTTGCACTGATCCTGCACGCCGTTGAAGGCGGTGGCAAAGGCGTCGGTCTTCTCACCCAGCTGGCCGCCCATGGCGTGCCAGAAATTGATTTCGGTCTGCGCGGTCGCGGCGGTGGACAGCGCAAGAACGCTTGCGGCAGCAGAAAGCGCCAAGAGTTTCAGATTCATGTGTTTCCTCCCAGGTCGGGTCCCGTCGCCCCGACGTATCAAACGGACAAGTTAACCACGCCAGGACAGTCTGACTGGCCCCTGACTAATCACGTTATGTGTCAATGTTATAAAAAATGAGCAGCGTATCCACATGTTTTTCAGGATTCGCCAAGTATCTGACAATCAATATAAATACCCGTGCCTTACGGCGAAATCGCCGCGCGGCCTCAGTCGGCCTTGCCCTGTTCCGGGGGCGTGCCATCCGGTGTGCCGCCCCGCGGGTCGATACCGATGCGCAATGCGGCACGGCCGATCATGTGCGCGCCGATGGGCGATGTCAGCATGAGGAAGAGGAAGATCAGAATGCTGCGCAGCACGACGGCGGGATCGCCGAAATGCACGCAGACGCCGATCAGAATCAGCCCCGAACCCAGAGTGCCGACCTTGGTTGCGGCATGCATGCGCAGGAAGACATCGCGCAGGCGCAGGATGCCCACGCCTGCCAGAATGGTGAAGAAGCCGCCCAGCAAGATGAAGAAAGCCGCGATGGCGCTTGTCATCATTCGTCCTCCCCTGTCTTGCTGCGCATGTTCTGGCGTTCGGCGAAGCGCGCCAGCGCCACGGTGGCCAGAAAGCCCACAAGCGCCAGCACCAGCGCCACGTCGAGGAAGGCAGCATCGCCCGTCCGGATTGCCGCCAGCGCGCAGAAGGCCACGATGGCCAACGTCATCATGTCAAGCGCGACCACCCGGTCCGGCAGGGTCGGCCCCAGCGCAAGCCGCAGCACGGCCAGCCCCACCGCGAGGAAGACCATCACGAAGCCCGCCATGACGGCGATGTCGAGAATGCCTGTCATTTCTTGCCCTCCAGCGCGTCGATCACCCATCTCTCCATCCCCGACTTCAGCGCATGTCGCACCGCGTCTGGGTCGTCACCGAACATGGCATGGACCAGAAGTGTCTTGCGGTCCTCGCTCACGTCGATGCTCAGCGTGCCGGGGGTGAGCGAAATCAGGTTCGTGACCAGAAGGATACCCGCATCGGTCTTCACGTCGAGCGGCATGTCGATGATCGCAGGCCGCGCATTGTGGCCGGGGGTCAGCACCTCCCAGGACACCTGAAGACTGGACACGACGAGTTCATAGAGAAACAGAACGATCAGCTTCAGCCAGTAGTAGACGCGCAGGAAATAGCGCGACCTGACCCCGGTGAGCGGCTGCAGAAGCCACAGGATGCCATAGCCGAGGATGAAGCCCGAGGTCAGCGACAGGAAGGTATAACCGCCGAAGAAGATCATCCAGACCAGCGCGAGCATCAGGTTGGCGGCGAACTGGTTCATGTCGCGGGCCCTCCCAGCACGGCCTCGATATAGGCGGTGGGGTCGAGAAGCTGCCCCGCCGCGCGTTCGGCGAAGGTGACGAAGGGTTCGGGGAAGAACCCGATCACCAGCGTCAGGGCGGCCAGCGACGCGATCGGCAAGATCAGGCTGCGCCGGTCATGCGCGCTGAGGCTGGCAAGTGTCGGATCGGTCCCGTCGGGATGCGCCTTCCAGAAGGCTTCGGCCCAGATCTTCGTCATCGAATAGATCGTCAGAAGGCCCACGACCAGCGCGACCGCGGCGATGGCCCAGCCTTCGATCTCGATCGCGGCGGCGACAAGGACGTATTTCGCCCAGAACCCCGACAGCGGCGGGAAACCTGCCAGCGAAAACGCCGGGATCAGGAACAGCACCGCCAGCAGCGGGGCGGACTTGTAAAGCCCGCCGATGCGGCCAAGGTCGGTCGATCCCGCGATGCGTTCCGCGACGCCCCCCACAAGAAACAGGTTGGCCTTCACGATGATGTGGTGGACCAGGTAGAAGACCGCCCCCGCCAGCCCCAGCGGCGTGTAGAGCGCCAGCCCCATGATCATGTAGCCGATCTGGCTCACGATGTGGAAGGACAGGATCTTGCGGATGTCGTTCTGCGCCGCGGCCCCAAGAACCCCCGTCAGCATGGTCAGCGCCGCGACCCAGAGCAGGATTTCATGCGTGAAGCCGGTGTCGCCGGTGAAGACCAGCGTGAACATCCGCATCAGCGAATAGACGCCCACCTTGGTCAGCAGCCCCGCGAAGACCGCCGAGACCGAGAAATACGGCGTGTGATAGGCCGCCGGAAGCCAGAAGAACAACGGGAAGACCGCAGCCTTCACCCCGAAGGCGATCATGAACATGACCGCGATCAGCGTCACGAGGCCCTGGTTTTCCAGCTGCGGCACCGTCACGGCCAGATCGGCCATGTTGAGCGTGCCGGTCATGCCGTAAAGCAGGCCGACCCCCGCCAGGAACAGGATGGTCGAGATCAGGTTGAGCGTGACGTATTTCACCCCGCCGTCGATCTGTTCGGGTCGCCCGCCCAGAACCAGCAGGCCGAAGGACGAGATCAGCATCACCTCGAACCAGACATAAAGGTTGAAGAGGTCCCCGGTCAGGAACGCCCCGCAAACCCCGCCGATCAGCACGTTGAAAAGCGCGTGATAGCCCAGATGCTCGGCCCGCTCCGGCACATCGGCCAGCGCATAGACCGACACGGCAAGTGCGGTGATCGCGGTGATGACGACCATGACCGCGCTCAGCAGGTCGGCGGCCAGCGTGATGCCGAAGGGGGCCGCCCATTCGCCCATCTGCCCCGCGATGACGCCGTCCTGCAGGACGCGCACCATCAGAAACGCGGAAGCCACAAGAAGGGCGGTGTTTCCCGCCACCGAAATCCAACGCCCCGCGCGACCCCAGCGCAGAAGGAAGGCCAGCACCGCCGTCAGGAAGGGCAGCACCAGCGGCGTCGCCAGATACCAGCTGATCATGATGCGCGGTCCTCACGCGGTTCGGCGACGCGCATGTCCTCGGAATAGAGCGTGCCGAGCGTCGAATAGGCGCGGAACATCAGCACCAGCGCGAAAGCGAAAAGACCAAAGCCGATCACGATGGCCGTCAGCACCAGGGCCTGCGGCAGCGCGTTGGCGACCACGACCGCGGGCGCGTCGAGCCCCTCGGGCACCAGCGGCGGCTGGCCTTCGGTCAGCCGTCCTGCCGTGAAGATGGTCAGGTTCGCCGCGTTCGAGATCAGGATCAGCCCGAAGATGAAGCGCAGCACATTGCGCGCCAGCATCAGATAGACCGATGTGGCGACCAGAACGCCGATGGTGAGGGCCAGAAGCGGCTCCATCAGATTTCCTCCTCCATCGCGAAGACAAGGGTCAGGACCGATCCGAAGACCACGAGATAGACGCCGATGTCGAAGACCAGAACGGTGGACAGGGGCAGGCCCCCTTCCTCTTTCGTGCCGCCGATGAAAAGCCATTGTCCGGTGAACAGCGGATCACCGAAGACCATCGCCGCCAGCCCCGCCACCAGCGCGATCCCCAGCCCCGCCATGGCGATGTTCTGCGGCAGCACGCGCAGGGCACGGCGGGCATCCACCGTGCCGCAGGCGATGGCATAGAGCACGAAACCCGTCGCCCCGATCAGGCCACCGATGAACCCGCCGCCCGGCTCGTTATGCCCGCGCAGCAGCATGTAGAGCGAAAACAGCAGCAAGAGACCCGACAGGGCACGGGTGCCCGCACGCAAGATGATCGAGTTCATGACGCCTTGTCCTTGTGGGCCGCGGTCTTCGCCGGTTTATCCGTCGTGGTGCGCAAGAGCGCATAGGCCGACAGCGCCGCGATCACCACGACCGCGATCTCTCCGAACGTGTCGAGAGCGCGGAAATCCACGAGGATCACGTTGACGATGTTGCGGCCGAAGGCTTCGGGCCAGCTGGCGGTTTCGAAATAGGTGGTGAGCCTGCGGTCCAGCGGCGCGGCCAGCACAGCCAGCAGCGTGACCGTGACGACCGTGCCGACGCCCAGCGCCAGAACCGCGTCGCGCGGACGCCAGTCGCGTTCGCCCGGACGGTCGAGCTGGGGCAGGCGCAGCAGCGCATAGGCCACCAGCACCACGACCAGCGTCTCGACCAGCAGCTGGGTGATCGCCACATCGGGCGCACCGAAGACGATGAAGATCATGGCGACGCCGATGCCCGAGACCCCGAGGGACGCGATCGCCGTGATGCGCGACCGCGTCACCGACGCCATCACCGCGCCGATCATGATCAGCGCCATCAGCGCGACGTTCATCCAGGTCACGCCCGACAGGTCGGGAAAGCCCTGCCAGACCCCGCGCGCCAGGATCGTGCCGCCAAGGCCCACCAGAACGGTCGCGAAGACGGTGAAGATATAGCTGCGCAGCCGCCCCGATTGCAGCACGCGGGTCTGCCACGCCGCGAGCCCCTTGAGCCCCTCGAGGAAGCGGTCCCAGCCGCGGTCGAAATTCGGGCCCGCATCGGTCGCGCGGATGAGCGCGGCGCGCAGGCCGCGGTGTCCCGCATAGATCGCCAGACCCAGCGCCACCGTGACGATCGACAGGATCAGCGGCATGTTCACGCCCGCCCAGAGCTTGAGCTCTTTCGCGTGCAAGGCCCCCCCCGTGAGCGCGGCGACGGTCGGATCGACCAGCGCCCATTGCAGGACACCCGGAAACAGCCCGAAGAAAGCGCCCAGCACGGCAAGGATTACCGGCCCGGCCAGCATCGGCCAGGGTGCCTCATGCGGGGTATGGGGCATGGCACCGCCCGCGGGCCGCCAGAAGGGGCGGTAGGCCACGACGGCCGCCACCGCGAGCATGAGCGCATTGGCCACGACCAGCGCCCCCACGACCACCGCCTCCATCGCCTGAACCTCGAGCGCGCCCGCGTATTTGAGCTCCTTGCCGATGAAGCCCAGGAAAGGCGGAACGCCTGCCATGGAGAGCGCCGCCAGCGCCGCCGCGGCCGCGGTGATGGGCATCGCACGGGCAAGCCCGCCAAGAATGTCGGCCTCGCGCGTGCCGGTGCCGTGGTCGATGCAGCCCACGACAAGGAAAAGCCCCGCCTTGTAAAGCGAATGCACGATCAGGAACGCGGCGAAGGCCGTCATCGCATAGGCCGATGTCTGCCCCAGAAACAGCGTCAGCGTGCCCAGCGCCATCAGCGTCGTATAGGCCAGCGCCTGCTTGAGATCGGTCTGGCGGAGCGCCAGAAAGCTCGCGAAAACGGCGGTGAAGGCGCCTGCGATGGTCAGTGCCCAGAACCAGACATCGGTCCCCGCCATGCCCGGATGGAGCCGCGCCATCAGATAGACGCCCCCCTTCACCATCGTTGCCGAATGCAGGAAGGCCGACACCGGCGTCGGCGCTGCCATGGCGTTCGGCAGCCAGAAGTGGAAGGGAAACTGCGCCGACTTGGTAAAGGTGCCCGCAAGGATCAGGATCAGGATCGGCAGATACATCGCATGCGCCTTGAGCGCGTCACCCTGCGCCAGGATCACTGAGAGCTCGAAGCTGCCCATCGAAAAGCCCAGCAGGATGAACCCCGCCAGCATCGCCAGCGCCCCTGCCCCGGTGACGAACAGTGCCTGCAGCGCCGATCTGCGGCCCTTGTAGGTTTCGTGTCCGAAGCCGATCAGCAGGTAGGAGGTGATCGTCGTGAGTTCCCAGAAGACGAAGAGCGCGATCAGGTTGTCGGCCAGCACCAGCCCCAGCATCGACAACATGAAGGACGTCAGGAACAGCGCGAAGCGGGCATAATGCGGATGCCCCGCGAGATAGGTGTTCGAATAGAGCAGCACCAGCGTCCCGATGCCCGAGATCAGCAGCGCGAAGGTCAGGCTCAGCCCGTCCACCAGGAAGGACAGCGCGATCCCCTGCGAGGGGATCCAGTCCACCGACCAGACCAGCGCCTCGCCGCGCGCGACGGCGGGCGTGAAACCCAGAAACCACGCGAACAGGGCCGCCGCCAGCAGGATCGGCAGGATGCCCGCCAGCCCGTTGCCGCGTGGAGATGTCGAAGCCGTGCCCTCGGTGGCCATGTTCATGCGTCCTCTTCTGTGCCGTCACCGGCCATTGTCACGGGAGAGACGAACCCGCGCGGCTTCACGGTCAGCACGCTGCAACTGACCCG
>CAZNMV010000157.1:0-7331 GCA_964573835.1 uncultured Aestuariivita sp.
ATGCGCAGATCGCATTGCGCCGCGACGGACGGTTTCGCATGCAGCGCCACGCCCGCGCCCGCGCGACCCAGCATGCCCAGATCATTGGCCCCGTCGCCCACGGCGATCACGTCGGCCGCGCCGATGCCCAGCCGCGCCGTGATCTCCTCCAGTGCCTGCACCTTCGCCGCGCGCCCGAGGATCGGGCGCGCCACCTCGCCCGTCAGCACGCCACCTTCCGCCAGAAGCGTGTTCGCCCGGTTCTCGTGAAAGCCCAGCATCGCGGCGACCGGCCCGGTGAAGGACGTGAACCCGCCCGACACCAGCGCGGCATGGCCGCCATGGGCCCGCATCGTGGCGACCAGTTCGCGCCCCCCCGGCATCGGGTCGATCCGCGTTTCCAGCACATGGCCGATCACCGCCTCGGGCAGGCCCTTGAGCAGCGCCACCCGTTCGGTCAGCGCGCCCTCGAAGTCGAGTTCGCCATTCATCGCCCGCGCCGTGATCTCCTTGACGTAAGCGCCGACGCCCGCCTCTTCCGCCAGTTCATCAATGCATTCCTGCCGGATCATCGTGCTGTCCATGTCGGCCAGCAGCATGCGCTTGCGCCGCCCCGCCGCCGCTTGCACCGCCAGATCGACGCCCATGCCCTGCAGATCGGCCCAGACATCCCAGAGGTTGCCGGGCCGCACGGGCAGGGCAAACTCGGCCGCCTCGTCAGGCGCCAGCCAGACCGCGTCCCCCCCGCCCCAGGCATTGCGGAGGCTGTCGACCAGTGAAGGGTCGAGGCCGCGCGCAGCGGGCGCGGTCAGAAGCGTGGCGATGAACATGGGGTACAAGTTTCCGATGATGCGCAGGATGTGTCGTTTTCGACCTCTCAAGCGGCGTTCTAGCGACGTTTTCCCCCTTGCGCCAGACCATGGCCCCCCGTATCCCCAACGGTGGGACACCCCTCCCCAACGAGGGGCGCTTATCTGGAAGGATAGCATCAATGACGACCACCACACCCGGCCCGCGGCCGGCAAATCCGCGGTTCTCCTCCGGCCCCTGCGCCAAACCCCCCACATTCACGCTCGACGCGCTGGCCGACGCCCCTCTGGGCCGGTCGCACCGCGCCGCTGTCGGCAAGGCCAAGCTGAAAGCCGCGATCGAGGATACCCGAGACATCCTCGGCATCCCTGCCGATTACCGCATCGCGATCGTGCCGGCGTCTGACACCGGCGCCTATGAGATGGCGATGTGGAACCTGCTCGGCGCGCGCGGTGTCGAAATGCTCGCCTGGGAAAGCTTCGGCGCGGGCTGGGTCACCGACGCGGTCAAGCAGCTGAAACTCGACGCCACCGTCCGCACTGCCGACTACGGCGATATCGTCGATCTTGCGGCGGTCGACTGGAACAAGGACGTCTGCTTCACCTGGAACGGCACCACCTCGGGCGTGCGCGTGCCGGATGGGGCCGTGATCCCGGCGGATCGGCAGGGCCTGACGCTCTGCGACGCGACCTCGGCCGCCTTCGCAATGGACCTGCCCTGGGACAAGCTGGATGTGACCACGTTCAGCTGGCAGAAGGTGCTGGGCGGCGAAGGCGCGCATGGCATGCTGATCCTGTCGCCCCGCGCGGCCGAACGGCTGGAAACCTATTCCCCCGCCTGGCCGCTGCCGAAGATCTTCCGCCTCACCAAGGGCGGCAAGCTGATCGAAGGCACCTTCGCGGGCGAAACGATCAACACGCCCTCCATGCTCGCGGTCGAGGATTACCTCTTCGCTCTGGACTGGGCGCGGTCGGTCGGCGGGCTGAAGGGCCTGATCGCCCGGGCCGAGGCCAATGCGAAGGCCATCTTCGAGTTCTGCGACGCCCGTGACTGGATCGACAACCTTGCCGCCGATCCGGCTGTGCGCTCGACCACCAGCGTCTGCCTGAAGTTCACCGACCCGGCCATCACCGACGGCGCGGCCTTTGCCAAGGCCGTCGCCAAGCGGCTGGAAACCGAAGGCGTGGCGCTCGACATCGGTGCCTATCGCGACGCGCCGCCGGGCCTTCGCATCTGGTGCGGCAGCACGGTCGAGACCGCGGATATCGCGGCGCTCCTGCCCTGGCTCGACTGGGCCTATCAGGCCGAGATCGCCGCGCAATCGCAGGCCGCGTAAGCGCAAGGGCCGGGCTGAAGCCCGGCCTACCCCCCCAAATTAAGCCGGGCGGAAGCCCCGCCCCCCCCACAAAAAAAAGACCACACAAAACGACCCCCACGGACAACACACCCAACCCACATGTAGGCCGGGCTTCAGCCCGGCACCGCCTTCAATCAAAGGACCACAGTCATGGCCCCCAAGGTACTCATCTCCGACGCATTGTCGGACGCCGCCGTCCAGATCTTCCGCGACCGCGGCATCGACGTCGATTTCCAGCCCGATCTGGGCAAGGACAAGGACAAGCTGGCCGAAGTCATCAACCAGTATGACGGCCTTGCCATCCGGTCAGCCACCAAGGTGACCGAGAAGATCCTCGACGCCGCCACCAACCTCAAGGTGATCGGCCGCGCCGGGATCGGCGTCGACAACGTCGATCGCGAGGCGGCCTCGAAGAAGGGCGTCATCGTGATGAACACGCCCTTCGGCAACACCATCACCACCGCCGAACACGCCATCGCCATGATGTTCGCCGTCGCGCGGCAGATCCCCGAGGCCAGCGCCTCGACCCATGCGGGCAAGTGGGAAAAGTCGCGCTTCATGGGCGTCGAACTCACCGCCAAGGTGCTGGGCGTGATCGGCGCGGGCAATATCGGGTCGATCGTCTGCGACCGCGCGCGCGGCCTGCGCATGAAGGTCATCGCCTATGATCCCTTCCTGTCCGACGAGAAGGCCACCAAGATGGGCGTCGAGAAGGTCGAACTGGAAGACCTGCTCAAGCGCGCCGATTTCATCACGCTGCACGTGCCGCTCACCGACGCGACCCGCAACATCCTGAGCCGCGAGAACCTGGAAAAGACCAAGCCCGGCGTGCGCATCATCAACTGCGCGCGTGGTGGTCTGGTCGATGAAGCGGCTTTGGCCGACATGCTGAAATCCGGCCATGTGGCGGGCGCGGCCTTCGACGTCTTCAGCGTCGAACCCGCGACCGAGAACTCGCTTTTCGGCCTGCCCAACGTCGTCTGCACGCCGCACCTGGGTGCCGCGACGACCGAAGCGCAGGAAAACGTCGCCCTGCAGGTGGCCGAGCAGATGTCGAACTACCTCCTGACCGGGGCGGTGGAAAACGCGCTCAACATGCCGTCGATCACCGCCGAAGAGGCCAAGGTCATGGGGCCTTGGGTGAAGCTTGCCGGTCACTTGGGCGCCTTCATCGGCCAGATGACGGACGAACCCATCAAGGCGATCAACATCCTCTATGACGGGATCGTCGCCGAGATGAACCTCGACGCGCTCAACTGCGCGGCCGTTGCAGGCATCATGAAACGGGTGAACCCCGACGTGAACATGGTCAGCGCGCCGGTGATCGCGAAGGAACGCGGCATCCAGATTTCGACCACCAATCAGGACAAGTCGGGCGCCTTCGACGGCTATATCAAGGTCACCGTCGTCACCGCGGTGCGCGAACGGTCGATCGCGGGCACCTGCTTCTCGGACGGCAAGCCGCGCTTCATCCAGATCAAGGGCATCAACATCGACGCCGAAGTGGGGGCGCACATGCTCTACACCACGAACGAAGACGTGCCCGGCATCATCGGCATGCTCGGCCAGACCATGGGCCAGAACGGCGTGAACATCGCCAACTTCACCCTTGGCCGCGCCCTGCGCGGGGGCGAGGCGATCGCGCTTCTCTATGTCGACGATCCGGTGCCCGGGCCGGTCCTGAAGAAGCTGGAAGCGACCGGCATGTTCAAGCAGGTCAAGCCGCTCGAATTCGACGTGGTCTGAAGCCTGCCAAACCGACCGAACGCCGCCCCCCGGGGCGGCGTTTTCCGTCTCAGGCCGCAAACCGACATCGCCGTGTCGCCTTTGCCCGCGACCGGGGTCCGCTGCCGAAGCATGAGGGCGCATCCGCCACCCCTTGCGAAAGCTCCGGACTATGCAGGACGACGCCCTTTTCCCCCTTCTGTCGGCGCTGGCCGCCGTCTATGCATCCGAGCCGCGCGAAGAGGCCGGGCGCACCGCGCGCCTGCTGGTCGAATCCGGGCCGATGCATCTGGGCGCTGCCTATGCCTGCGACGCCGTTCTTGCGGAAATGACCGCCGCGCTCGACGCCTCCGACCATCCGGCGCTGCAGGCGATCCGGGCGGGCCTGCACCTTCTGCCCTGGGGCGATAACCCGGTCGCCGCGCAGGCCGGTGCCGCGGGAGCCGTCTATGCCGTCTGCACGCTGATCGGCCCCGACGGGCCGATCCCGTCGGGCGATCTGCGCATGGGTCTCTTCTGGCAGCGCCCCGGCACCTATTACGGGCTGCACAACCACGACGCGGACGAGACCTATGTGATCCTTGCCGGGGATGCCGAATGGACCGCGGGCGAGGACACCCGCTGGCGCGGGCCGGGCGAGGCGATCCATCACCCATCCCTCATGCCGCATGCCTTCCGCGCGGGGGAACGCGGTTTTCTCGCGCTCTGGCGGTGGAGCGGGGACATCAACACCCATTCCTACCGCATGCTGCCGGACCCCAAGGCGGCGGTCGCGGCCTGAGACGCATTTCGTTGCTTTGTTATCCAGTCGGTGTCATCATTTCCTGACCGGCGACCCCCAAAAGACAAGAACCGGGTCGCTGTCCAAGGGAGGAAGCAAGATGAACATCAAGACATGGGCCGCCGGCATTGTCGCCGGTCTGGCCCTCACTTTTACATCGGCAGCCCAGGCCGAATGGGCACCGAAAGGCCCGCTGACCATCGAGATCGGCTTCGGCGCAGGCGGGTCGACCGACACGATCGGCCGCATCGTCGCCAAGGTGATGAAGGAACAGACCGGCTGGAACGTGATCGCCGAGAACAAGCCCGGCGGCGGCGGCATCGCCATGTTCACCGGTATCGCGAACCGTCCCGCTGACGGTCTGACGATCGGGCTGGGCGTCAACATGCCGATCCTCGTGAACCTTGTTACGCGGCCGGGCGAGATGGCCTTCGACCTCGACAGCTTCGACTATCTCGGCACCGCCGGGCGGGCGCAGCTGGCCATGATCGCGCGCGCCGACGCGCCTTTCGATGACGTGGCGGGGCTGGTCGAATACGCCAAGGCGAACAACGCCCCCATCGCCTTTGACGCCAAGCCGCAGGAGCTTGCCATGCGCCAGGTCATGCAGGCGGCGGGGGTCGAGTTCCAGTTCCTGTCCACCAAGGGCGGGGCCGAGAATGTGCAGCTCATCCTGGGCGGTCAGGCCATCGCGGGGTTCGAGGCGGGCGAACACCTGCCCTTCCTCGAAGCGGGTCAGCTCAAGATGATCGCGTCGATGAACAACACCCGGCACAATTATGCGCCCGACACGCCTACGCTGGTCGAACAGGGATACCCGATCTACGTCGATCCGGTCTTCTTCTTCGCGGCCGCGAAAGGCACGCCGGATGACGCCCGCGACGCGCTGATCAAGGCGCTTGCCGATGCGCTGGCCAGCGAAGAGGTCGCGACCGTCGTCCAGAATTCGCTCAAGTCGCCGATCCTCAACATGGGGCCGGACGGGACCGAGGCGATGCTGCGCGACGGGCTCGCAAACGTCGGTCAGCTCTTCAAGTAAGTGATGCAGACCGACCGCATCACCGGGGCCGCCCTGATCATCCTGGGCGGCCTTCTGATCTGGTGGATCATCCCCTGGCAGGCCGAGGCGGTCGGCTATGGCTGGCTGCGCCCGCGCACGCTGCCCTACATCATCGCGGTCGGTCTTCTTCTCTGCGGCGCATGGATGATGCTCCGCCCGGTGACCGAGGCGCTGCCCGCTGCCAACTGGCCGCGCGCCGCGCTTTATGCCGGGATCCTTGTGGCCGGGCTGGCGCTCATGTCGCGGTTCGGGTTCCTGTGGGTCGGGCCACCCATGGCGCTGGTGCTGATGCTGGTCGCGGGGGAACGCCGCCCGCTCTGGCTGACGGCGGGGGCCGCGGGCACGCCCGCCGCGATCTGGGTCTGTGTCGCGGTTCTTCTCGAACGGCCGCTGCCCTAGGATGCTGGACACCGCCACCATCCTCGCCGGTCTCGGCGATGCGTTTCAGCCGGTGACGCTTCTGTACGTTCTGGCGGGCGTCATCATGGGCCAGTTCGTCGGCGCCGTGCCGGGGATCGGGCCGGTCATGGCGACGGCCATCGCCATTCCCTTCACCTTCGGGATGGACCCTCTGGCAGGCATCGGATTCCTTGTCGGGATCAACAAGGGCGGGCTGGTGGGGGGTGCCATTCCGGCGGTGCTGATCAACACGCCCGGCACGCCGGATGCTGCGGCGACAGCGCTTGACGGCTATCCGATGGCGCAGCAGGGCAAGCCGCTCAAGGCCACGAAGATGGCGCTTTATTCCTCGGTCACGGGCGACACGTTCAGCGACATCGTGCTGATCACCGTGTCCGCGCCGCTGGCGATCCTCGCGCTCCGCATGGGCCCGGTCGAGGTTCTGGGGCTCATGCTTCTGGCCTTCGCGGTGATCGCGTCGCTGATGGGGGCCTCCATCGCGCGGGGGCTGGCGGCGGCTGCGCTGGGCCTTCTGGCGGCGATGGTGGGCACCGATCCGGAACATGCCACACCCCGCTTCATCTTCGGCAATTTCGAGGTCTATGACGGCCTGCCGCTCGCCGCTGTCGCCATCGGGATGCTGGCGATCTCGGAATTGCTGTCGCGCCTGTCGCGCACCCGCAGCGCGCAGCGCGCCACCATCGTCATCCCCCGCGACCAGCCGCGCGCGGACGCCCGCGTGTCCTTTGCGGAATACTGGGCCTGCCGCTTCACCATGCTGCGCGGCGCGGTGATCGGCACGCTGATCGGCGCGCTGCCGGGCATCGGATCGACCGCGGCGGCGTTCATGTCCTATGCCTCGGCCAAGCAGGTCAGCCCGGACCGCGCCAGTTTCGGCAAGGGCAACATCCACGGCATCGCCGCCGCCGAAAGCGCCAATTCCTCGGTCATGGGCGCGAACATGATCCCGATGCTGACGCTGGGCATCCCCGGCAGCGTGAGCGCCGCGCTGATCGTGTCGGCCTTCATGATCCACGGGGTGCAGCCCGGGCCGTTCCTGTTCGAACAGCAGGGGCGGCTGATCTATGGCCTCTTCGGTGCGATGATCCTGGCCAACCTCATGAACCTTCTGGTGGGGCAGGTGGGGATGCGGCTCTGGGTGCGGGTCATCACCGCGCCGGAAAGCTTCGTTCTGACCTCGGCGCTGCTTTTGTGCTTTG
>CAZNMV010000158.1:0-7329 GCA_964573835.1 uncultured Aestuariivita sp.
TCCTGCGGCGCGGCGTGCGTTTCGTGCAGATCCCCACGACGCTGCTGGCGCAGGTGGATTCCTCGGTCGGCGGCAAGACCGGGATCAACACCGCGCAGGGCAAGAACCTTGTGGGCGCGTTCCACCAGCCCTCGCTCGTGCTGGCCGACACGGACGTGCTGGGCACGCTGAGCGCGCGCGACTTCCTGGCCGGTTACGGCGAGGTGGTGAAATACGGGCTTCTGGGCGACGCCGGGTTCTTCGGCTGGCTGGAGCGCATGGGACCGGCGCTGGCCGCGGGCGACGCGGAGGCGCGGGTGCAGGCCGTCACGCGGTCGGTCGAGATGAAGGCCCGCATCGTCGAGCGGGACGAGACCGAACAGGGCGACCGCGCGCTTCTGAACCTTGGGCATACCTTCTGTCATGCGCTCGAATCCGCGACCGGCTATTCCGACTGGCTTCTGCATGGCGAAGGTGTGGCGATCGGCTGCGCGCTGGCGTTCGAGTTGTCGGCGCGGCTGTCCTTGTGTTCGCAGGAGGCACCGAGCCGCGTGCGCGCGCATCTCAAGGACATGGGGATGAAGACCGATCTGGCCGACATTCCGGGCGATCTGCCGGGGGCCGAGGGGCTGCTCGCGCTCATGGCGCAGGACAAGAAGGTGGTCGACGGGCGGCTGCGCTTCATCCTCGCGCGCGATATCGGCGCGGCCTTCGTGGCAGACGATGTGCCGGGCGATGCGGTGCTTGGCGTGCTGCGCGACGGCTTGCGCGGTCGCTGAGTCAGCGGCCTTTCAGGACCATCAGTTCGCCGATATTTTCGCGCGTGACATAGCCCGCCATCGCGCCGCCGCGCGCCATGACGGCGACCGCAGGCGTCCCCTGCGCCAGAGCTTCAAGCACCTTTTCCAGCCCCGCCGTTACCGCGACTTCGGGAATGCCGGTTTCAGCAATCTCAGCCACGCGATGCGCCTTGCCGTCGGCATGGGCGGCAAAGATCGCCGCGCGGGTGACGAAGCCCGCAAGCCCGCCGCCGGGATACAGAACCGGAAACTCGGCCTGGGTGGTGCGGATCAGCGCCTGCGCCGCCGCCCCGATCCCGTCATCGGGGGCGAGTGTCTCGTATTCGGTGATCATGGCGTCGCGCGCCATCATCCGCCGCGCCATCGCGCGCATGGCCACATCCTGCGCCTCGGCGCCCGCTGCCACGAAGACGAAGACCGCGATCAGCACCAGCATCGGGTTGCCGGTCGACAGACCCGCGAAGCCGAAGGCGACCGCCACCGCCTGACCCGCCGTCGCCGCCCAGCGCGTCGCGCGCACCCGGTCCATCCGCAGCGACAGCACCGCGCGCAGCACCCGCCCGCCATCCATCGGGAAGGCGGGGATCAGGTTGAAGACGACAAGAAACAGGTTCACCACCGCCAGCTGTTCGGCAAAGCCCAACTCGCCCGTTTCGATCCGGGCAAAGGCATCCGCGCCGGGTGCGGCGCCAAGCAGCAGAAGGATCACCGCGAAGATCACGACGTTCACCGCAGGCCCCGCCAGCGCGACGATGATCTCGGCCCGCGGGTCTTCGGGCATGCGTTCGAGCCGGGCAAGGCCGCCGATGGGCAGAAGCGTGATGTCGGGCGTGGCGATGCCGTAGCGCCGCGCGGTCAGCGCATGGCCGTATTCATGCGCGACGACGCAGGCGAAAAGCGCCAGCACGAAGGCGAGATTGGCAAGCGCGGCCTCGGTCCCGCCCTGCGCATAGGCGGCCCAGGCGACCCAGATCAGCAGCAGGAAGAAGGTGACATGCACCCGGAGTTCAGAGCCGAAGAGGCGACCTATCGGAAAGGACCAGGTCATTCTTCACCGGCACCTCCCGCCGGGACGTCATCCTCAGAACGGGATTTCGTCGTCCAGATCGCGTGAGGCGGGCGCCCTTGCGCCGCCGCTGCGCCCGCCGCCACCGCCGCCATAGCTGTCGTCGGACGGGCCGCTGTCATAGCCATAATCGCGGTCCGACGGGCCGCCCCCATCGCCGCCGCCGCGGCTGTCGAGGATGGTCAGTTCGCCGCGATAGGGGCGCAGCACCACTTCGGTCGTGTAGCGGTCCTGACCCGACTGGTCCTGCCATTTGCGGGTCTCCAACTGACCCTCGACATAGACCTTCGATCCCTTCTTGAGATACTGCTCGGCCACCCGCGCCAGCGGTTCCGAGAAGATGGCGACCGAATGCCATTCCGTCTTCTCGCGCCGTTCGCCGGTGCCCTTGTCTTTCCAGTTCTCCGACGTGGCGATGCGCAGGTTGCAGACCTTGCCGCCGTTCTGGAACGTGCGCACTTCGGGGTCGCGCCCCAGATTGCCCACGAGGATTACCTTGTTCACGGAACCGGCCATGTCGCCCCCCTGTCTGTCGCCTGCCGCGCCGCAGCCGAATCCCCGGCCCGCGCGTCGTCCGAGCCTACACAACACCGACAGGGGTTGAAACATGGTTAACGGCGGCGCTCGCCCAACCGGGGGCTGGAAATCCGGCGGAATCCGCGTATAGTTGTGAAGCGACATGATTGGGCAGGGCGCTGGCGGATGAGGATACCGTTTCTGGCGGCATTGATTGCAGCCTTCGTGCTGCCGCAGGTGGCGTCCGCCGAAATCTTCTCGTCAAAGAACCGCAAGCAGGTCTTCTCTTCGCAGAAGCGCTTGCTCGACACCCGCGCCGCCTCGCAATACGCGGGTTCGGTCCGGTTGCAGCCGCAGACGATCCACACACCGTCGAAATGGGGGTCGCTCCCCTATACCGGCAAGTATCGCGGTGAATATCTCGAAATGGCGCGCGAGGCGGCCCGCCGTCACGGGGTGCCCGAAGATCTTTTTCTGCGGCTGGTGCAGCAGGAATCGGGCTGGAACCCCAGGGCAAGGTCGCACAAGGGCGCGATGGGACTGGCCCAGCTCATGCCCGGCACGGCCGACGATCTGGGCGTCGATCCCGACGATCCGCGTCAGAACCTGGACGGCGGCGCGCGGTATCTTGCCGAGCAATACCGCACATTCGGGTCCTGGCGGCTTGCGCTCGCCGCCTACAACGCGGGGCCCGAGGCCGTGCGTCGCCATGGCGGCGTGCCCCCCTATAACGAGACGACGAATTACGTGCGGATCATCTGGGGCAGCTGATCAGCTGCCCGAATGGCAGGCCGCGCAACTCGCCGCCGCGCGTGCGGCCCAGTCGCCGTCGCCCCCGGCCATGCCGACCAGCCCCGCGTGAATGCCGACACCGGTCACCGCAAGTGCCGCAAGCGCCAGACCCGCCCGGACGAGAAACCGCATCTCCGCCTCCTCCTCTGCCGTCGAGGGGCGAAGTTTACCAGAAAACCCGCCCGGGGGCGAGGCGCGGTCACTCCGCCGCGATCTTGATCACGGGTTCCATCCGGTCAAGTTCTTCATCCGGCAGGTGGCACTTGATCTGGTGGCCCTCGGCCAGCCGGCGCACCGGCGGCACCTCGCGTTCGCACAGATTGCCCGGCACTTTCGATTTCCAGCCGCAGCGCGTCTGGAACGGGCAGCCCGGCGGCGGGTTCATCGCCGAAGGGATGTCGCCTTCCAGCACGATATGCTTCTTCTCGACCCGCGTATCGGCGATCGGCACGGCGGACAGAAGCGCCTCGGTATAGGGGTGATAGGGGGGCGAGAAGACCTGTTCGGTCGTCCCCAGTTCCACCACATGGCCCAGATACATCACCATGACCCGGTCGCTGAGATAGCGCACGATTGACAGGTCGTGGCTGATGAAGAGAAGCGTGGTCTTCTCCTTGCGCTGGATCTCCATCAAGAGGTCCGTCACCGCCGCCTGCACACTCACGTCCAGCGCCGAGACGGGCTCGTCCGCCACCACGATCCGCGCGCCGCCCGCAAAGGCGCGCGCGATGCCCACACGCTGTTTCTGGCCGCCCGACAATTGGCGCGGCATGCGCTCGGCGAAGGCGCGCGGCAACTTCACCAGATCGAGCAGTTCCATCATCCGCGCGCGCCGCTCGGCCTCGCTCTTGCCGATGCCGAAGATCTCGAGCGCGCGCATGATCTGGCGGCCCACCGTCATGGACGGGTTCAGCGTGTCGAAGGGGTTCTGGAAGACCATCTGGATGTCGGCCACGTTCTGTGTCGTGCGCCGTTCGATCGGCACGTCGCCGATGCTCTGGTTGTCGAGAAGGATCTGTCCGTCGGTCGCGGTCTCGAGCCCCATGAGAACCTTGGCGAAGGTCGACTTGCCGCAGCCCGATTCCCCGACGATGGCCAATGTCTCGCTCTCGCGCGCCTCGAAGGTCAGCGTCTCGTTCGCCTTGACGACGCGCGTCTCGCCGCCGCCGAACAGCGCGTTGGCGGCCACTTCGTAATACTTGCGCAGGTTCTCCATCCTGAGCACGACATCGCCGATGGGCGCTTTTTCCTTGGTCACGGCCGCCTTGATCGGCGCGGTCCAGTCGATTTCCCCGAACTTGACGCAGCGCGTCTGGTGCCGGTCATTGCCGGGCACGGGCAGCATGGGCACGTCCCGCGCATCGCAGCGCCCGGCCTCGAAATAATCGCAGCGCGGGCCGAAATTGCAGCCCGGCGGGCGTTCATGGGGCAGCGGGAAGTTGCCCGGGATCGCCACGAGGGGGCGCGCATTCTTGTCCGCCCCGGGCAGCGGGATCGACCGGAACAGCGCCTGAGTATAGGGGTGGCGCATCTCGTCGAAGACATCCTTGATCGACCCGCGCTCCACCGCCTCGCCCGAATACATGACGCAAAGCCGGTCGCAGGTCTCGAGCACCAGCCCCAGGTTGTGGCTGATGAACAGCATCGAGGTCCCGTATTTCTTGCCCAGATCCCGGACCAGTTCGACCACCGCCGCCTCGACCGTCACGTCGAGCGCGGTGGTGGGCTCATCGAGGATCAGAAGCGACGGCTTCGACATCAGCGCCATGGCGATCACGATGCGCTGCTGCTGGCCGCCCGACAGCTGGTGCGGAAAGCTGTTGAGGATGCGCTCGGGGTCGGGCAGGCGCACGTCGCGCACCACTTCCAGCGCGCGGGCGCGCGCCTCTTCGGTGCCGATGCCTTCGTGGATCATCGGCACTTCCATCAACTGCCTGCCGATCCGCATCGCCGGGTTCAGGGATGCCATGGGCTCCTGATAGATCATCGCGATCTCGTTGCCGCGCAGGTCGCGCAGCTCTTCCGCGCTCATCTCGCCCATGTCGCGGCCCTTGAACCGGATCGTGCCGCCGGTGATGCGCCCGTTCTTGCCCAGATCGCGCATGACACCCAGCGCCACGGTCGACTTGCCGCAGCCGGATTCGCCCACAAGACCCACCGCTTCCCCCGGCTGCACGCTGACCGAGAAATCCATCACCGCCGGGATTTCGCGCAGCCGCGTGAAGAAGGAAATCGACAATCTGTCGATCTCGAGGATCGGACCGTCATAGGGCGTGGTGTCTTTCATCTCGTCTCTCCCTCGACCCTCCGCGCAGCGTCCCCTGCTTCTTCGGGTCTCAAATATCCCGGGGGGGTCAAGGGGGGCAGCGCCCCCCTTGCCCGACGGATCAGTCCTTCAGGCTTTCCTCGCGCAGTCCGTCCGCCAGCAGGTTCAGCCCGAGAACGAGGCTCAGAAGCGCCAGCGCCGGCGGCAGGGCGGGGTGCAGGTAGATCGACAGCAGCTTGCGCCCCTCGTTGATCGTCGATCCCCAGTCGGGGCTTTCGGGCGGCAGGCCCAGCCCGAAGAAGCCCAGCGTGCCCAGCAGGATCGTAGTATAGCCGATGCGCAGGCAGAAATCGACGATGAGCGGGCCGCGCGCATTGGGCAGGATCTCCCACAGCATGATGTACCAGGTGCCTTCGCCGCGGGTCTGGGCGGCGGCGACATAGTCGCGCGTCTTGATGTCCATGGTCAGGCCCCGCACGATCCGGAACACCGTGGGCGAATTGACGAAGACCACCGAGACGAAGACGACCAGAATGCCGCCGGGGATATCGAAGAGATCGACCGCGCCGGGCAGCGCCGGGATCTGCAGGCCCGGCGTGTTGACGAGCCAGCCATTGGTCGAGATGAGCGAGAGATAAAGCCAGATCATCACGCCCAGCACCGCCACCAAAAGCGGCGTGCGCAGCGCGGGCTGGGTGTGATAGCGCGAATTCAGCAGCACCGCCGCGAAGATGATCGGGAAGACGAAGAGAACCGTCGCCATGAAGTTCGGCACGCCCGTCGCAACGATCTCCGGCGTCACCAGCAGATAGAAGAGCAAGATCACCGGGAAGGCGAGGATGAGGTTCGCCAGAAACGACAGCAGCGTGTCGAGCCGGCCGCCGAAATAGCCTGCGGGCAGCCCCAGCGTGATGCCCACCATGAAGGCGAACAGCGTGGCCAGCGGCGCGATCTGCACCACCACCCAGGCTCCGTCGATCATCCGGCTGAAGACGTCGCGCGCAAGGTTGTCGCCGCCCAGCAGGTAATAGGCATAGACCCCGTCGCCCGGGTTGGGCAGGGGCGTGCCGGGCGCCTTGTTCTTCATTCCGGACAGCTGGGACAGCGGGTCATGGGTCACGATCAGGTCCATCTGCCCGAAGATCCCGGTGAAGACCCAGAACATGACGAGACCGAAGCCCATCATTCCGATCGGGCTGTCGAAGAGCTTGCCGTACAGCCCCAGCCGCCGCTTGAACACGAACGAGGCGGTGAACAGGACCACCAGCGCGATCCAGACCGGTGTGAACTGGAAGAGGATGCGGGCGATGATCTCGCCCCAGCTCAGCGGTTCCATGATCCTGTCTCCCTCACGAAATGCGGATGCGCGGGTTCAGGAAGACATAGCCGATGTCCGAGATCAGCTGCGTCACCAGAACCACCACCACCGACACGACCGAGACCGCCAGCAGCATCTCGATGTCGTTGTTGCCTGCCGCATCCACCAGAAGCGACCCGAAGCCCTTGTAGCTGAACAGCGTCTCGACGATGACGACGCCGTTCAGAAGCCAGGGAAACTGCAGCATGATCACCGTGAAGGGCGCGATCAGCGCGTTGCGCAGGGCGTGCTTGACCACGATGTTGGCGAAACTCACGCCCTTGAGCCGCGCCGTGCGGATGTATTGCGCGGCCATCACCTCGGTCATCGAGGCGCGGGTCATCCGCGCGATGTAGCCCATCCCGTACAGCGAGATGGTCAGCACCGGCAGGAAGAAGTTGCGGAAGGTCGCGTCCTCCATCGCCGCGTTAGCAGTGCCGCTGAACCATCGCAGGCCCACGGCGGACGAGGCGAAGACGGCGATGAAGATCACGCCCGAGACATATTCCGGCGTCGCCGTCGTCAGGATCGAGAAGGTCGACAGCGACCGGTC
>CAZNMV010000159.1:0-7301 GCA_964573835.1 uncultured Aestuariivita sp.
CTGGTTGCGGCTTTCCTTCTGTCCGATGCGCACGCCTTCGGGGTTGTAGCCATAGGCACCGAAGGGCGAGGTGCCGGCGGTGCCGATCCATTTCGATCCGCCCTGATGGCGGCCCTGCTGTTCGGCGAGCCGCTGGCGCAGCGTCTCCATCAGTTTGTCGAAACCGCCCAGCGCCTCGATCTCGCGCTTTTCGTCGTCGCTCAGGTGCTTTTCGGCCATCTTCGCCAGCCACTCGGCCGGGATATCGACCGCTTCGAGCACCTGTTCGAAGCCGATCTCTTCCAGCCCCTTGAAGGCAGTGGCAAAGGCGCGGTCGAACTTGTCGATGTTGCGTTCGTCCTTCACCATCGCCGTGCGGGCGAGGTAGTAGAACGCCTCGACGTCATAGGTGGCCAGACCCCGCTTCATTCCTTCGAGAAAGGTCAGGAATTCCCGCAGCGAAACGGGGACCCCCGATGTCCGAAGTGTCTCGAAGAAGGGCAGGAACATGGGCCTAGACCAGCGTGCGGTCGATCACGATGGTGATGATAAGCCCTGCCAGCGAGAAGGCAATCGCGTATGCGGCCCCGAATTGCAGCATGTCGAGACGCGATCCCCCGCGCTTGCGTGCAGTCATCGTACCGATGATCGCGCCGGCCAGCGCGCCCAGAATGACGATCATGTCTGCTCCCCTCAGCTTCCGGCGGGGTTCAGCGCGGCGATTTCCTGCATGCGGGTCCGCACCGCCCAATCCGGGCCGAAGCCGTAGCGTGCCCAGCCCATGCTGTCCACCCTGACGGCGCGCGCGGCATCACGCTGGCCGGTCAGCTCGAGCGCTTCGGCCTTCATCAGCATCAGCGTGGCGACAAGCGCGGCGTTCTCGGCGGCGCGCGCGGTGGACAGCGCCGGTCCGATCTCGGCCAGTGCCGTGCTGCCATCGGCGCGGGTGATGGCGAAGGCGGCGACCTGCGCGGCCAGATAGGCCTGATGCAGGTCGGTGCCGGGCGTTGCCGCAAAGAAGCGGCGGGCAGCGTCGAAATGGGTCTGCGCGGCGACCGGGTCGGTGCCCTGGATCAGGCGGCCCGCCACGTAATGGCTGAAGCCGCGGCGGTGATCGTTGAGCCGCAGGTCAGAGGCGACCGTCAGCGCACGGCTGATCGCCATCTGGCGCTGCGGCGCGGGCGTGCCGTGGCTGAGCGTGTCCTGCACCGCCTCGATCCAGACGCGGGGGGTCTGCACCTTGGGGCTATCGGCGATGGCATCGCCGGCGGGGTTCAGCGCCGACAGGATCCCCGGCAGGCGGGCGGCGACCGCGTCGCGCGTCATCCCCGATTCCAGACCCGGCGCATAGGCCGCGCGCAGGATCAGCATGTCGAAAGGGGTCAGGACGGTGTGGATGTTGTCGTCGTTGAAGACCGAATTGCTCAGCCGGTAAAGATCGTTCACCGGGCCCAACGCTTGGGCCAGTTCCTCGTGCAGGCAGTCGCGCAACTCCTGCGGGCTGGCATCGTTCGGCACGAAGATGCCCATGCGTTCGCGCGTGGTGAGCCCGGTCCAGCTGACCTGGGCCGAGCCGCGCTTGCGCCGGAAATCGTCAAGGCTCGTCACGTTCGGCACGACGAAACAGGCCGCCCCGGGAAAGACGGCGCGGATGCGGTCGCGGCTCACCGCCTCGATCACGATGTTGGGCTGGCCTTCGCCTGCGCCGATCTGGCGGATGTCGATGCCCGCCTCTGCCCGCAGCCGCGACAACAGCCGCGCAAGGTCGGGACCCAGCGTCGCGGGCGGATTGCCGGTGACCGCGACGGTGACCGGCGTCTCGAAGCGGGTGAAGACCGCCAGATCGCGCCCGGTCTCAAGCCGGAAATGCAGGTCGAGGAAGTCGGTCGCGATGTTGCCGTTCGACATGGCCGGCTGCGGCTGCGGCCCGGGCTGCATCGGCAGCACGGCGGGCGCGGTGCTTTTTGACGCGACGACTGCGCGCGGGGCCGGATCGTCCATGCGGGCGACGGGGGCGGCAGAGCAGCCCGCAACAGCCAGAGCGAAGGCGATCGGCAGCAGTCTCATCACGCCCTCTGATACTTGATGAAGGGCGTCACCACGCCGATGCGGTCATAGAGAAGGCGGGCAGTGGTGTTGAAATCCTGGGTCAGCCAGTAGACGGTCGGCGCGCCGGCGGCATCGGCGGCGGCATAGACCGCCTCGATCAGCTTGCGGCCGACACCAAGACCGCGCACTTCGGGGTCGGCGTAAAGGTCCTGAAGATAGCAGACCTCTTCGATCTTCCAGCCGTGGCGATGGAAGAGATAATGCGTGAGCCCCACCAGCCGCCCGTCGATTTCCGCCACCAGCGCGTTGAAGTCGCGCACATCCTCGCCCAGCAGCCGGGCAAAGGTGCTGTCATAGACCGCCTCGGGCAGCGCGGTTTCGTAGAAGGCGAGATAACCTTCCCAAAGCCGCGCCCATTCGGCACGGTCGCGCGCTTCCAGCGGACGGATGATGACGGACGCGTCAGGCATGGGCATATATGGCAACCTTGTGGCAATCGGGGCAGATCGAAAGCTAACACAGCCATAGACGCGTTGGAAATGGGGCAAGAATGTGGCGCTGCCTCAATTCCGCCGCGAAACAGATTGTTTCCCGGCGGTTTCTTGACACCCTGTCGCGAGGAAAACCGGGCGCCCCGGCCGGAGCGCCCCGCCCCTACCGTCCCGCGCGCGCCATGAAGGCAAGCCGTTCGAACAGGTGCACGTCCTGTTCGTTCTTCAGAAGCGCGCCGTGCAGCTTCGGCAGCGCCGACTTGCCGTCGCGCTTGAGGTCTTCCGCCGTCAGGTCCTCGGCCAGCAACAGCTTCAGCCAGTCGAGCACTTCCGAGGTCGAGGGTTTCTTCTTCAGCCCCGCGGTCTCGCGGATCTCGTAGAACTGGGTAAGCGCGGTGGTCAGCAGCGCCTCCTTGATGCCGGGATGGTGCACGCCCACGATGGCGCGCATCGTCGCCTCGTCCGGAAAGCGGATGTAGTGGAAGAAGCAGCGCCGCAGGAAGGCGTCGGGAAGCTCTTTCTCGTTGTTCGAGGTGATGATCACGATGGGGCGCTGGCGCGCGCGGATCGTCTCGCCCGTCTCGTAGACGTAGAATTCCATCCGGTCGAGTTCCTGCAGAAGGTCGTTGGGAAACTCGATGTCGGCCTTGTCGATCTCGTCGATCAGCAAGACCACCTTCTCGTCGGCCTCAAAAGCCTCCCACAGCTTGCCGCGCTTGATGTAGTTGCGCACGTCATGCACGCGTTCCTCACCCAGCTGGCTGTCGCGCAGGCGGCTGACCGCGTCATATTCGTAAAGCCCCTGCTGCGCGCGGGTGGTCGATTTCACGTTCCATTCGATCATGCGCAGACCCAGCGCCTGACTGATCTGGCGCGCCAGTTCGGTCTTGCCGGTCCCCGGTTCACCCTTGACCAGAAGCGGACGTTCCAGCGTCACGGCGGCGTTCACCGCGATCTTCAGGTCATCGGTGGCGACATAGTCGCGGGTGCCGTCGAATCTCATTGTGGTCCAACCCCTTGCTTCTTCCCGCGCCGCGTGCGCGCGTCCCGGGGTCTTTTAGACCATTCGGCTCTCTAATGTGTAGTGACAATCCCCAAGCCTTCCTTTATGGCACCGGCATGGGAAGCCAAGTCTCCGCAGATAGCCGCAAGTATAGTGCTGGCACAGCCGAGGGAGCCGAAATGAAGCAGGAATTTTTCCTGCCGGATGATTACCGTCCGGCAGAAGACGAACCGTTCATGAACGATCGGCAACTGGAGTATTTCCGCCGCAAGCTCTTGAACTGGAAGGCAGAACTTCTGGCCGGCAGCCGCGACACGATCGAGGGTCTGCAGGACAACACCCGCAATATTCCCGACGTCGCCGACCGCGCGAGCGAAGAGACCGACCGCGCTCTCGAACTGCGCACGCGGGACCGTCAGCGCAAGCTGGTTGCCAAGATCGACGCGGCGCTGCGCCGGATCGACGAAGGCGAATACGGCTATTGCTCGGTCACGGGCGAACCGATCTCGCTGAAGCGGCTCGACGCGCGGCCGATCGCCACCATGAGCCTCGAGGCGCAGGAACGCCACGAACGGCGCGAAAAGGTTCACCGCGACGACTGAGGCGGTGCGGATGACGGCGATGACAGACAGGGGCGTCCGGACTTTCCGGGCGCCTTTCTGTTGGCGGGGCGTGCATGGGCGCGGCTGAGGGCATGCGCGTCGCCGTCGTGGGCGGCGGCATCGGCGGCATGGCCGCCGCCACGGCGCTGGCCCGGCGCGGCGCGCGCGTCAGCCTGCACGAACAGGCCGACGCGCTGACCGAGGTCGGCGCGGGCCTGCAGATCAGCTGGAACGGCCAGCAGGTGCTGCGGGCGCTTGCGGCCGTGCCCGAAGGCGGCCCGCCGGACGAGGCATCGCCGTCCCCCGGCACCCGAATGATCGACGCGCGCAGCACGCGGCAGGTGGCCTTCGTGCCGCCGCCGGGGCCGGGGCCCACATGGTATTTGCACCGCGCCGATCTTCTGGCGCGGCTGACGCGGGCGGCCACCGATGCGGGGGTCGAGCTGCATCTGGGGCGGCTGGTGACGCCCGGCAGCATCGCGGCCGATCTCATCATCGCCGCCGATGGCGGCCAAAGCCTCTGGCGCAGCGGGGTCGATGGCCCGGTCGAGGCACGCTTCTCGGGGCAGGTCGCCTGGCGCGCGCTGGTGGCGAACCCGACGCCCGTGCCGCCCGCGCCCGCCACGCTTGCCATGGGGCCGCGGGCGCATATGGTCGTCTATCCGCTGCGCGGCGGACGGCTCACCAACATCGTCGCGGTCGAGGAACGCAGCCACTGGACGGAAGAGGGCTGGCGCCAGCCGGGCGACCCGGACGAGTTCCGCGCGCGTTTCGCCGATTTCCGCCATGCCTTCGGCGGTCTGCCTGACCGGGTGGGCGAGGTGCACCGCTGGGCGCTGCATGTGCGCCCCGTCGCGGGGACATGGGTGCAGGACAATATCGCCCTTCTGGGGGATGCGGCGCATCCCACGCTGCCCTTCATGGCGCAAGGGGCCTGTCTGGCACTGGAAGACGCCTGGGTTCTTGCGGCCAAGGTCGACAGCCTCGGCTTGGCAGAGGGGCTGCCCGCTTATCAGTCGGCACGCCGCGCCCGGGCGGCGCGGGTCGTGGCGCTGGCGCGCGGCAACGCCTGGCGGTTCCATCTGGGCCGCCCGTGGTCCTGGGGCGCGCAGGCGGTGCTGGCCTTCGGGGCACCCGCGCTCGCCCGCAGGCTCGACTGGGTCTACGGCTACGACGCGACCGCCTAGAGGTCGAGATCGACCCAGACCGGGACATGATCCGACGGCTTCTCGCCGCCGCGCACCGCGCGGTCGATGCCGCAATCGGTCAACATATCGGCGGCCTGCGGTGTCAGCAGGATGTGATCGATCCGGATGCCGTCGTCGCGGTTCCACGCGCCCGCCTGATAATCCCAGAAGGAATAATGCCCCGGCCCCTGCACCCGCGCGCGGAAGGCATCGGTGAAGCCGAGGTTGAGGATGCGCCGGAACGCCGCGCGGCTTGCGGGCAGGGCAAGCGCGTCGGCGCGCCAGGCTTCGGGGCGCTTGGCGTCTTCGTCCTGCGGGATCACGTTGTAATCGCCCGCCATCAGCGCGGGCATCTCGGTGTCGAGAAGCGCCTGCGCGCGGGTGCGGAGCCGATCCATCCAGGCAAGCTTGTAGTCGTATTTTGGCCCGGGCGCTGGGTTGCCGTTGGGCAGGTACAGCCCGCAGACCCGCAAGGCGGTCTTGCCCACCACGGTCGCCTCGATCCAGCGGGCCTGTTCATCGGCGTCATCGCCAGGCAGGCCGCGCGTCACATCCTCGAGCGGCAGCTTCGACAGGATGGCGACCCCGTTGAAGCTTTTCTGGCCGTGGGTTTCGACATTGTAGCCGCGGTCCTCGAAGATTTCGCGCGGGAAGGCCTCGTCGACCGACTTGATCTCCTGCAGCACGACGACATCGGGGTGGGCCTCGTCCAGCCAGGCGGGCAGGGCTTCGGCCCGGGCCTTGATGCCGTTGATGTTGAAGGTGGCGATCTTCATGGGTCTGTCCCCCTGCCGCAGACTGCCGCCGATCTATCGCGCGAAGGGCATCCCGGGGCAAGGGGCAGGGGGGTGATTCGCGCCGCGCGATGCCGGGCAAGGCACCGCAGAGGCCCCTAAGGACCCTTACCCGTCCTGTGGATAAAATTTTTTTCGGACACCGGTTCACCCGGGATCGCGTGATCGCCTCTCGCCTTGGTCGGCGCTCCTTCTGTGGATAACTTTCAGGAAAAACATCTCTAGGTAGAAAACATTTGCTTAAATTCCCGTCTAGATTGCAGCGTGAAGGGGCAAGTCAACCCCAAGCATGGAGAGATGCTATGACCGCTCAACCCAAGTTCGAAACCGCTTTCGCACCCGCTTACCGCGCCGACGCCGACCTTTTTGCAGGTGAGGATACCGGCCTCTTCATCACCAGCTGCGGCCCCGACACAGGCTCCAGCGTTCTGAACGGCGACGCGACCGCGCTTTACATCACCAGCTGCGCGCCGACCGTCGCCTCGGACATGGCGCGGGGCGAGGGCACGGCGCTCTTCATCACCAGCTGCGCTCCTTCGCAGGCCTCGGATATCCGCGACGGGGAAGGCACCGCGCTCTTCATCACGAGCTGCGGGCCGGAAGTGGCCACCGATACGCTGGCGGGCGACAACGTGCGTCTGTTCATCACCAGCTGCTGAGACCGGAGGGGTCGGCGGCCGCCGCGCCGCCGCACCCCCCGCCCATCCTTGCCGGAGATGAAAGATGTCCAACGTCATCGCCCTCACATTCCCGCCGCGCCACCGCCCGCTGGATGCGCGGCTTGCGGCGCTGGCCGTGTGCTTCTGTGAAAAACGCCGTTTCGGGGACGACGTCTTCTGGCTCAAGGAGAATGCCGAATTTCTTAACATTCTGGAAACGTCAGGACTGGCGCTGCCCGATGCCGGGCTCGACCCCTATCTGGCCTTCTATGAACAGGTCTGGGACAGGCTGGTCTTCTTTCCGCAATACTACCGTTTCCTGCTGAGCATGGCGCTCGATCTCGAGGATCTGGGCCTGCCGGGGGATCTGGGCGAAAGGCTCGTGGCCTTCGCCGCCGGGCAGGGCCTGGCCGAGGCCGAGCTCTCGGACCTCCAGCGCGCCGAGGCGCGGCGTCTGATGGCGCGGCGCGGCTATGTCGCGCTGGCCTGGGACCACAGCCTCGCCGACCGGCTGCGCCGCTTCGCCGCGCGCCCGGG
>CAZNMV010000160.1:0-5723 GCA_964573835.1 uncultured Aestuariivita sp.
GCCTGCAGGCCCGAGGCGCAGGCGCGCACGACATGAAGCGCGCCGGCCTCTTCCGGGATGCCGGATTTCACGCCCACGACGCGGGCGGCGAACAGCGTGTCGCGGTCGGTGGGCACGGTGGTGGTGAAGACCATGTGGTCGATCTTGTCGGGCGCGATGCCCGATTTCGCCACGCAGGCGCGGGCGGCGTGACCGGCCATGTCTGTCAGTTCAACGGCCTTCAGCGATCCGCCGTAATTTCCCAGCGGCGTCCGCGTTCCCGCAGCGATCACGATCTCGGTGGTCATCGCCGGTCCTCCCCTGTTGATCCCCGACCTAGCCCCTGAGCCGCACCGGCAACCGGCGCGTGCCGCGCGGCACCATCGCGTCGAGCCATTCCGGCCCCTCTTCGGGGTCGAGCGCAAGATCTGGGAAGCGGTCGAACAGCTTCTGCACCGCGACGCGCCCCTCTTCCCGCGCCAGTTTCGCGCCCATGCACAGGTGAATGCCCTGCCCGAAGGTCAGGTGGCGGTTCTGGCGGCGGGTGATGTCGAAGATGTCCGGGGTGTCAAAGGCGCGCGGGTCGCGGTTGGCGGAATTCACCATGACGAAGACGCGTTCGCCTTCGCGCAGATGGCGGCCATGCAGGTCGTGATCCTGCGCCACCACGCGCACCAGCGCGTTGGTCGGCCCGTCGAATCGCATCACCTCTTCGATGGCACTGTCGATGAGCGCGGGGTCCGCCCGCAGGCGGGCGAGTTCATGCGGATGGCGCAGCAGCATCAACGTGGCGTTGCCGATCAGGTTGGTCGTCGTCTCGTGCCCGGCGAACAGGATCAGGATGCAGGTCGCGACAAGCTCATCATCGCTCAGCTTGTCGCCTTCGTCGCGGGCATTGATGAGGTCCATCAGGAAGCCCGGGCGCGGGTTGGCCGTGCGTTCGACAATCAGATCGCGGAAATAGCCCGACATCAGCCGGCAGCCGCGCGCGGCACGTTCGTACTTGTCATCCGAATTGCGCGCGCCGCCGATGAAGACGGCCATGTCATCGGACCATTCCTTGAACGACGCGAGCATGTCGCGCGGCACGTCGAGCAGGTCCATGATGACGTAAGCCGGCAGTTGCTGTGCGAATTCGCGGATCAGGTCGATCCGATCGCCGCCCTTCTCTGCAAGCCGGTCGAGAAGGTGATCGGTGATCTCTTCGATATTGGGGCGCATCTGTTCGATGGCGTCGGCGGTGAAGGCGTGGCGCAGGATGCGGCGCAGGCGGGTGTGATCGGGCGGGTCGCGGAAGGCAAGCCAGAGGTTGAGATAATGGATGATGTCGCGCAGAAGCACGGCGTCCTGCGGCGGCAGCGCGGTGTAGAATTGCATCAGCCGGTTGACCGACAGATTGTCGGACAGCAGAAGGTCGCGCACATCCGTGTAGCGCGTGACGATCCAGGATTTGAGCGAGGGGCTCCAATGCACCGGGTCTTCCTCGCGCAGGCGGGCATAGACCGGGAAAGGATCGGCCATCACGGCGGGATCGGACGGATCGTAGACGAGGGCCGCGGGCATCTCGGCGGTTTTCATCTCGCTCAGCTCCCGTTTTCGGGTGACGATCAACGTTGTCACCAAACAGTTGTTTGTTTAGTATTAGGCCAGCCGCGTTTCGCGCACAAGTCTCTGCGTGCCGCCTGTGCGCGCACGGACACGAAGACAAGGAAAACAGGGAGTTACGGATGTCCGACCGCATCGACGACCCGCAGGTCTATCTGCCTGACCTATTCGCCACCCATGCCCGGTTCTTTCCGCTGAAAGAGGCGGTGATCTGCGGCGACGTGCGGCGCACATGGGGCGATTTCGACGCCAATATCAGCCGCATCGCCAATGCACTGGTGGCTGACGGGTTGCATAAGGGCGAGAAGGTCGCGGTGCTCATGGGCAATTCGGCCGAGATGCTGGAATGCCTTTTCGCGGTGGTGCGCGCGGGCGGGGTCGTGGTGCCGCTGTCGGGTCTTCTGACGGCGGATCAGTTGCGCGGGCTGATGGCCGATTGCGACGCGACGCGCGCCTTCGTGTCGTCCGAATTCGCGGATACGGTCAACGCGATCCGCGCCGATCTGGGGGCGATTCCCGAAGGCGGCTGGATCGCGCAGGGATTTTCGGGTGATGGCTGGATCACGCTTGCCGATTTCATGGCGGGTCAGCCCGCGACGCTGCCAAACGTGCGCTATGACCTGACCGACGGGTTCAACATCATCTATTCGTCGGGGACCACGGGCCTGCCCAAGGGCATCGTGCAGACCCACCGCGCGCGGCTGCACTGGGCCTTTTCCAACGCGGTCGAGATGGGCTTCGGATCATCCTCGCGCGCGCTCACGACGACCGCGCTTTATTCCAACGGGACGTGGCTGATGATGCTGCCCTGCCTCTTCGCGGGCGGCACGCTGGTCGCGATGAAGTCCTTCGATGTGGCCGAGTTTCTGGACACCGTCGCGCGCGAGAAGATCACCCATACCTTCATGGTGCCCGCGCAATACCAGATGGTGCTGGCGCATCCCGCGCTCGACGGCGCGAACCTGACAAGCCTGAAGACCGTCCTGTCGGCGGGGTCGTCCCTGCGCCGCGACACCAAGCGGCAGATCATCGACCGGATCTCGCCCGGTCTGTACGAGCTTTACGGCTATTCCGAAGGCTTCGCGACGATGCTGAAGCCGCACCAGCACGCCGAGAAATTCGCATCCGTCGGCACGCCCGTGCTGGGGTTCGAGCTGCGCATCCTCGACGAAGACGGCAACCAATGCCCAGCAGGCATCCCCGGAGAGATCGCGGGTTATGGCGCAGGCATCATGACCGAATACTACAAGCGCCCCGAGGCGACGGCCGAGCTGATCTGGCGGGATGAACGCGGGCGCACCTTCCTGCGATCGGGCGATATCGGGAAATTGGACGAAGACGGGTTCCTTCACATCATCGACCGCAAGAAGGACATGATCATCTCGGGCGGCTTCAATGTCTTTCCCACGGATGTGGAGGCGATCGTCGGCGGACACCCGGATGTCTTCGACGTCACCGTGATCGGCGTGCCGCATGACAAATGGGGCGAAAGCTGCCTTGCGCTGGTCATCCCGCGCGAAGGGGCCCGGATCGACTGCGACGCGTTGCGCGACTGGGCGAACGAACGGCTGGCCAAGACGCAGCGGCTGATCGCGGTCGAGACGCGAGAGGAATTCCCGCGCAACGCGCTCGGCAAGGTGCTGAAGCGGCTTCTGCGCGATCCCTACTGGGCGAAGGCGGAATGAGCCTGCGCATCGGGGTCATGGGCGCGGGCGCCATCGGCGGGCTTCTCGCCGTGCATCTGACGCGCGCGGGCGGGTCGCTGCACCTGCTGGCGCGGGGGGCGACATTGCGGGCGATCTCTGCCGAGGGCCTCACGCTGACCGACGACACCGGCACCGTCACCACCCGCCCCGCGCAGGTGAGCGACGACGCACGCGCCATCGGGCCGGTCGATATCTGCCTGTTCACCGTGAAGGGGCAGGACAGCGTTGCGGCGGCGGAGGCCATGGCACCGATGGTGGGCCCCGACACGCAGGTGCTGAGTTTCCAGAACGGGCTTTACGGGGTGGAACACCTGGTCGACCGGTTTGGTGCCGACCGCGTGCTGGCAGGCGTCACCTATGTTCCGGCCAGCGTTCCCGAACCGGGGCACGTGCGCCACACCGGCGCGGTGCGCAAGTTCGTCTTCGGCCCCGTGACACCCGGCAGCGTGCCGCAGGCCGCGCGGGACTTTGCCGCTCTCGGCATCGGCGCGGGGCTGGACATGGCGCTGCTGGATGACCCCATGGGCGAGATCTGGGCCAAGTTCGTGATGCTCGCACCCTATCACATGGTCTCGGCGCTGACGCGGCTGCCGCTGGGCGGCTGGATCGAGGTGGAGGAGACACGCGCGCTTTATGCGCAGGGCATGGAAGAGGTGGCCGCCGTCGCCCGCGCACGCGGCGTGGCCCTGCCCGAGGGGCTGGTGCAGCGCAATCTGGACTTCAGCCTGAACACCGCCGACCGGCGCACGCGGGCCTCGATGCTGGACGATCTCGAACGCGGCCGGGCGCTGGAACTGGACGCAACGATCGGCTGGCTGGTGCGCGAAGCCGCAAGGCTGGGCGTGGCGGTGCCGCTGCACGACATGGGGCACGCGCTGTTAAAACCGAACGCCGCCGGTCAGGTGGCGTAGTCGGCACCCATCCGGTCGAGCCTGCGCTTGAGCGCGGTGAACTCCATCTCGCCCAGTCCCGCGCCGAAGCCCCCCATCGCCTGCTTGTGCGCGAGGTCCTGCACCGATTGCGGTGGCAGCGACAGCGTGCCGCCCGCCTGCGCCGCGACCTGGATGCGACAGGCCTGTTCCAGATAGAACAGCATGATGAACGCCTCGGGGATGGTGCGCCCGCAGGCCAGCAGCCCGTGATTGCGCAGGATCAGGAGCTGCTTGTCGGTGCCCAGATCGGCCAGAAGCCGCTTCTGTTCATCGAGGTTCAGCGCCAGCCCCTCGTAATCGTGATACCCGATCAGGTCCTTGTAAAGCAGCCCCGTCTGGCTGATCGGCAGAAGCCCCCCTTCCTGCGCAGAGACGCCGACGCCTGCCGTGGTATGGGTATGGGCCACGCACAAAAGGTCATGCCGTTCACGGTGCACACAGGAATGGATGACGAAACCCGCGGGGTTGATGCGGTGGGGCGTGTCCTCGAGGATGGTGCCGTCGAGATCGACCTTCACCAGGTTCGAGGCGGTCACCTCTTCGTAAAGCAGGCCAAAGGGGTTGAGCAGGAAATGCTCTTCCGGCCCCGGAACGCGGGCCGAGATGTGATTGTAGATCAGGTCGTCCATCCCGAAATGCGCGACGAGCCGATAGAAGGCGGCCAGATCGACGCGCGTGGCCCATTCTTCGTCGCTCATATGCGCAGGCTTGGCGCGGCGGAAATCGGTGGCGGCTGTCATGGGTCCTCCCTTCCCTGGCTTGCGCGGCAGCCCGGTTTCGAAGTTCGATCACGGGGGGCTGCGAATAATGCTTGCGAGGTTACATATTTTTCGTCAATTTGAACAGGTGTTTGTTTGGCTAACCACGCTGGTCCATGCGCGCACCGCTGACGGCACAGGGGACGATCGTCGGCCTTAAGGGTCTGCAACATGAATGCAAAAGACTGCCTTCAGGCGGCGAAAGTTAATCACAGGGAGGAAACGATGACGTTGAACCGTCGCAAGTTTTTCAAGCAATCGGCCGTCGCCGGTGCAGGTGCGGCAGCCTTTGCCGCCGGTCTGGCCACTCCGGCCATCTCGCAGGGCAAGCGCGAATTGACCATGGTCATGGCCTGGCCCCACAACTTTCCGGGGCTGGCCTCCATTGCCTACAACTTCGCCAAATATGTCGAGGAACTGACCGACGGCAGCATCACCATCAAGGTGAACGCCGCGGGTGAGCTTGTCGGCGCGTTCGAGGTCTTCGACGCGGTCGGCCAGGGCACTGCGGACTGCTATCATTCCTCGCCCATGTTCCTGGCCAGCAAGTGGCAGGCGGTCACCTTCTTCGGCCTCGTGCCGTTCGGGCTGAACGCGATGGAGCACTGCGCGTGGATGTATCACGGCGGCGGTCAGGAGCTTCAGCACAAGGCATACCGCGATCTCTTCAACATGGTCGCCTTCACCTGCGGCCATACCGGCACGCAGATGGCAGGCTGGTTCAACAAGGAGATCAACAGCCT
>CAZNMV010000160.1:5823-7295 GCA_964573835.1 uncultured Aestuariivita sp.
GCGGCCATACCGGCACGCAGATGGCAGGCTGGTTCAACAAGGAGATCAACAGCCTCGAAGACTTCCAGGGCGTGAAGATGCGCAGCTCGGGCATCGCGGGCGAAGTGATGCGCCGCGTCGGTGCCAGCGCCGTCATGATCCCGCCGCAGGAAATCTTCACATCGCTCCAGTCGGGTGCGATCGACGCGACGGAACTGTGCTGCGCATGGCTCGACAGCGCCAACGGCTTCCAGCAGCACACCAAGTACTACTACACTCCGGGCTGGCAGGAAGTGAACAGCGCGGGCGAAATCGGGATCAACGCAGATCTGTTTGATTCGCTCACGCCGCATGAACAGAAGGTCATGCAGCACGCGGCGCAATCGGCGAACTCGATCAACATCGGCGAATGGCCCTACTACAACGCCAAGGCGATGGAGACGCTGCGCAAGGAGCACAATGTCGACGTGCGCAACTATCCCGATGACGTGGTGGTCGCGCTGGCCAAGACCTCGCAGGAGGTCGTTGCGGAACTGGCCGATATCGACAACTACGCCAAGGAAATCTACACAAGCTGGAAGGCCTATCGCGACGAAGCGCTCCAGTATTCCGTGCTGGTCGATTTCCCGATGTACAACGCACGCCGTCTGGCGTTCGAGAACGGCGCGTAAGCCCGTCTGACACGACAGATCCGGCCGGGGCCGTGCGCGCCCCGGCCGGATTTCGATCTGCGGAGTCCCGCCTTGCGTCTGCTCGATCTTTCCATCGCCATACTCGACGGGATCACGCAGCTTTTCGGCCGCGCGGTGTCCTGGCTTGTGCTCTACATGGTGCTGATGACCTTCGCCAACGTGGTCATGCGCTACATGTACGGCTATTCCAACATCGCGATGATCGAGACGGTGCTTTACGCCTTCGCCATCGTGCTGTCATCGACCGCGGGCTGGACGCTGCAGCGCAATGAACATGTGCGCATCGACATTTTCTATGGCCGCCGGTCGGCCCGGGTTCGGGCGTTGACCGATCTCATGGGCACGATCTTCCTGCTCGCGCCGGTGCTGTGGGTCATATGGACGACGGGGCTGCCTTATGTGCAGCGGTCCTGGCGGTTGGGCGAAACCTCGGCCGAGGTGGCGGGCCTGCCTTACATCTACCTGCTCAAGACCTTCATCCTGGTCTTCGTGGCGACGCTGGGGCTTCAGGCCCTGTCCTTCGCGTTGCGCAACATCCGCACGCTGATCCTCGGCCATGACCCCGACACCGATCCCCTTGGCGTTCCCGGAACAAAGGCATGATCAACGAGTACCTCGAAATCGGCCTGTTCCTGACGGCCATCGTGCTGATGTTGCTGGGCTTTCCGGTGGCCTTCACGCTGGCGGGCACAGCGCTGGCCTTTGCCATCATCGGCGACTGGTTCGGCATCTTCCAGTTCCGGCAACTGAATTTCCTGCCCCAGCGCATCTTCGGCATCATGTCGAACGAGGTGCTGATCG
>CAZNMV010000161.1:0-2324 GCA_964573835.1 uncultured Aestuariivita sp.
ATTTGGGGGAGTGGTGGGTTTGCACCCACCCTACCCATTGATCGGGGCGTGAGTTAGCCTGTTTCCCCAAGCACCAAAGGCGACGCCGACCCGAGGGATGGCGCGAAAGCTCCGCCCGTCAAACCGGAGGTTTGCCTTCGGCAAAACGGGGGCGGGTCGGCGCTGCCCGGCGTGCCGCCGGGCGGGACCACCGTGCAGTGCGATGCTCTTCGGCATACCCCCCCCGATTTCCCCCGTTGCACAGGGCGCGGGCTTCATGGCACCCCTTCGGGCATGACACATCTGACCTCACCCAATGGAACCCCGGCCGGAGCGCTTGCCTTCGGCACGATGCAATTCGGCGGGCGCGCCAATGAATCCGAGAGCCGCGCGATGTATGACGCGGCGCGGGCGGCGGGCCTGACCCATTTCGACACCGCCTGGATCTATACCGACGGGGTGTCGGAAACGCTCCTCGGTCGCTTTGCAAAGGCCGAGCGCGAGCAACTTTATATCGCGACGAAGGTGGGCAACCGGGGCGGCGCGGGGGTGGCGAACCTGAGCGCGCAGTTCGACGATTGCCGCAGGCGGCTGGGAATGGACGCGGTCGATCTGCTCTATCTCCATCTCTTCGATCCCAATACCGAGTTGGCCGAGACGCTCGACTGGTTCGCGCGGCAGCAATCGGACGGGCTGATCCGCCATATCGGGCTGTCGAATTTCGCGGCCTGGCAGGTGATGAAGGCGCAGGGCATCGCTTTGGGGATGGGCACGCGGATCGACGCGATGCAGCCGATGTACAACCTTGTCAAACGGCAGGCCGAGGTCGAGATCCTGCCTATGGCCGCCGATCAGGGGATCGCGGTCTTCCCCTATTCGCCGCTGGGCGGCGGGCTGCTGACCGGGAAATACGCTGCGGGCGGCGCGGGGCGGCTGACCGAGGATGCGCGCTATGCCACCCGCTATGGGCAGGACTGGATGCACCGCACCGCGGCCGATTTCGCGGCGCTGGCGCGGGAGGAGGGGCACGACCCCGCGACGCTGGCGGTGGCCTGGGTTGCGCGGCACCCGACGGGCCCCTGCCCCATCATCTCGGCCCGCAGTGCGGCGCAGCTGGCCCCGTCGCTGGCAGCTTTGGACGTGACGCTCGACGACGCCACCTATGCGCGGATCAGCGCGCTGTCGCCGACGCCGCCCCCGGCCACCGACCGGTCGGAGACCGCGATATGAGCGATTTCATCGTGATCGGCGGCGGCATCGCGGGCGTGTCGGCGGGCGCGCGGCTTGCCGGGCTGGGCCGGGTGACGCTGATCGAGGCAGAGACGGCGCTGGGCTATCACACCTCGGGGCGGTCGGCAGCGCTTTATGAGGCGAGCTATGGGCTGCCCGCGACGGTGGCGCTGAACATCGCGTCGGGCGACTACATGCACGGGGCCAATGGCGGCTATCTCAGCCCGCGGGGCCTCCTGGTGGTGGCCGGTCACGATCAGGCCGAGGCCTTCGCGCATGATCTTGTGGCGCTGTCGCTGCACGGGATCGGGGTCGAGGCGGCGCGCGGGATGATCCCGATCCTGAACCCCGACACGGTGGGCTTTGCCGGGTATCACGAGGCGGCGTGGGATATCGACACCGACCGCCTTCTGCAGGATTTCGCGCGCGAGGTCCGCGCGAACGGCGAGATCGTGACCGGCGCGCGGGTGGACGGGATCACGCGCGGGGGCGCGGGCTGGGTGGTCAGCGCGGGCGGGCGGCAGATCGAGGGCCGCGTGCTGGTCAATGCGGCGGGCGCATGGGCCGATCAGGTGGCGGCGATGGCGGGCATCGCCCCTATCGGGATCGTGCCGCACCGCCGATCTATGGCGCGGATGCCGGCGCCGGGGGGCCATGACCTGCGCGGCTGGCCGATGCTGATGGGTGCGGGCGAGAGCTGGTATGCCAAGGCGGATGCGGGCAAGTGGCTTGTCTCGCCCGCCGAGGAGGACGCGATGGAGCCGCATGACGCCTGGGCCGACGACATGGTGCTGGCCGAAGGGATCGCGCGCTACGAGGCGATGGTGACCGAACCCGTGACCCGGGTGGAAACCACCTGGGCGGGGCTGCGCAGTTTCTCTCCCGACCGGGCGCTGGTGCTGGGCCCGGACCCGGACGCGCCGGATTTCGTCTGGTGCGCGGGTCAGGGGGGATACGGGTTCCAGACCTCGCCCGCCGCGTCGCGGCTTGTGGCGGATCTGGTGGCGGGCCGCACGCCCAAGATCGAGGCCGCGATGGTCGCGCGGCTTGTGCCGGGAAGGTTCCGGCAATGACGGGCCGCCCGCTGCCGCCCAGCGGTGCTCGACGAGGCCCGG
>CAZNMV010000161.1:2334-7289 GCA_964573835.1 uncultured Aestuariivita sp.
CAGCGCATCCGTCGCCTTGCCGGGATCGGGGGTGCGGCTGGTGGCACCCTCCGCCGACCGCAACCGGGGCTACATCGCCTCGCTCTTGCAGCAGGTGGCGCCCGAACGCGGCGACGCGCTGGACCTGGCCAGCGGCACGGGCCAGCATGTCGTGACCTTTGCCGAGGCCCTGCCCACGTTCACCTGGCAACCGTCGGAAATCGACCCCGACCGCCGCGCCTCGATCGCGGCCTATGTGGCGGATGCGGGCCTGCCGAACCTGCGCCCCCCGGTCGAGATCAATGCCACCGCCCCGGGCTGGGGCGCGCTGCACCGGGCCGACATGATCGTGGTGGTGAACCTTCTGCACCTGATCCGGGTGGACGAGGTGAAGGTGCTTCTGAAGGAAGCGGCGCGCGCGCTGCGCTCGGGCGGGCGGCTTGTCCTTTACGGCCCCTTCATGCGCGCGGGCGAACTGACCTCGCCCGGGGACCAGGCCTTTCACGCCGATCTTGTCGCCGCCGACCCCACCATCGGCTACAAGGACGATTTCGACACGCTGGACTGGCTGCTGGAAGCCGGGCTCGACATCGCGGAAGTGGTCGAGATGCCCGCCAACAACCTCGGCATCGTGGCACGCGCGTGGTGAGACCGCGCGCGATCTGATCAGGATCAAGGACGGCGGCAGCCTTTGGCGTCTTTTCTGCCCGCGACCCCGGGACAGGAGAGAGGGACCATGACCGCCTATTCAGACAAGATCGCATCCACGCGGACCGAGCTGCGCGCGCTTTACGGCGCGATCCCGCAGACCACGCAGGCCTTTGCCGCATTGGGCAAGGCCGTGAAGGAGGGCGGCACGCTCGATTACAAGGTGAAGGAATTCATCGCACTGGGGATATCGGTCGCCGACCGGTGCGAACCCTGCATCACCTTGCATATCGACGCGCTGGTGAAGGCGGGCGCGACGCGGGACGAGGTCGCCGACGTGCTGGCCATGGCGATCCAGATGGGCGGCGGGCCGTCCATGATGTATGCCGCCAAGGCGCTGGCCTGTTATGACGAACTTGCCGATGCGGCGGTGCAGGCGGCCGAATAGGCCGCCTGCCCCTTCTCAGCCATCCTTGCGGATGACCTCGTTCTTAGGGTCATAGGGGCTGTCCTGCACGATCTCGGCGTCCCAGAGGCGGTTCAGCATCTTCACCTGAAGCTTGGTGCCCGCAACCGCGAGGTCGGGGCGCACATAGCCCATGCCGATGGACTTGCCGAAGGCGACCGAATAGCCGCCCGAGGTCAGGCGACCGACGCGGGTGTCACCGTCATAAAGCGCCTCGCGCCCCCAGGGGTCGGCGTCTTCGGGGCCGTCGATCAGCAGCGTGACGCATTTCGACCGGATGCCCACAGCCTCCATCGCGGCCTTGCCGTGGAAATCCTTCGACAGGTCCACGAAACGCGGCAGATCGGCCTCGAGCGGCGTCGCGTCGCGGCCAAGCTCCGTGCCGAAGGCGCGGTAGCTCTTCTCCTGCCGGAGCCAGTTCTGGGCGCGGGCGCCCACCAGCTTCAGCCCGTGGGGCGCACCCGCTTCCATCAGCCTGTCCCAGAGGTGGTTCTGCATCTCGATCGGATGATGCAGTTCCCACCCCAGTTCGCCCGTATAGGCAACGCGCACCGCGACGACCGGGACCATGCCCAATTCGATCTTGCGCAGGCTGAGCCAGGGGAACCGCGCGTTGGACAGCGCCGTCTCCGGGTCCGCGTCGCGGATCAGCGCGCTGAGGACATCGCGCGATTTCGGCCCGGCGATGGCGAAGACGCCCATCCGGGTGGTCCAGTCCTCGATGTTGATGCGGCCGAATTCGGCCTCCTTGTCCTCGACGGCCTTGCGCAGGAAATCCGCGTCATAGGCCGACCAGGCCCCGGCCGAGATCAGGACGAAGCGGTCCTCCTCTTCGCGCAGGATCGTGTATTCGGTGCGCGTCGTGCCCGCCGGGGTCAGCGCGTAGGTCAGGTTGATGCGGCCCACCTTGGGCAGCTTGTTGGTGGTGAACCAGTCGAGGAAACCCGCCGCCCCCGGCCCGTGAACCACATGCTTGGAGAAGGCAGTGGCGTCGATAAGGCCCACGCCTTCGCGGATCGCCTTCGCCTCGTCCACGGCATATTGCCACCAGCCGCCACGGCGGAAGCTGCGCGCGTCGTGGTCGAAGTTATCGTCTGCATCGAGCGGGCCATAGTAATTGGGCCGTTCCCAGCCGTTCACCTGGCCGAATTGCGCGCCGCGCGCCTTCTGCCGGTCATAGGCGGGGGCGGTGCGCAAGGGGCGGCAGGCGGGGCGTTCCTCGTCGGGGTGGTGGAGGATGAAGACGTTCTCATAGGCCTCCTCGTTCTTGCGGGCGGCGTATTCGGTCGTCATCCAGGACCCGTAACGCCTGGGGTCGAGGCTCGCCATGTCGATCTCGGCCTCGCCCTCGACCATCAGCTGGGCGAGGTAATGGCCCGTGCCCCCGGCCGCCGTGATCCCGAAGGAAAAGCCTTCGGCCAGCCACATGTTGCGCAGCCCCGGCGCGGGGCCCAAGAGCGGGTTGCCATCGGGGGTATAGCAGATGGGGCCGTTGTAATCGTCCTTGAGCCCGACATGTTCCGACGACGGAATGCGGTGGATCATGGACATGTATTCCTCCTCGATCCGTTCGAGATCGAGGGGGAAGAGATCGGCGCGGAACGACTCCGGCACGTCATAGAGGAAGCGCGCGGGCGCGCCGCGCTCATAGGGCCCGAGGATCCAGCCGCCGCGTTCCTCGCGCACATACCACTTGGCATCGGCATCGCGCAGGACGGGGTGCTGGTCATTGGTCTTGCGCCACTCCACCAGCGCGGGGTCGGGTTCGGTCACGATATACTGGTGTTCCACCGGGATCGCGGGGATCTTGATCCCCAGAAGCCGCGCGGTGCGCTGGGCGTGGTTGCCCGTGGCGGTGACGACATGTTCGGCCTGAATGACCACCTGTTCGTCGCCGGGCACGAGGTTGCCGCCCTTCTCGACCATCTTGGTCGCGGTCACGTGCCAGTGGCTTCCATCCCAGCGATAGCCGTCCACCTGCCACTTGCGTTCGATCGCGACACCGCGCTGGCGCGCGCCCTTGGCCATGGCCATGGTCACGTCCGCCGGGTTTATGTAGCCATCGGTCGGGTGGTAGATCGCGCCGACCAGATCCTCGGTCCGCACCAGCGGCCAGCGGTCCTTGATGTCCGACGGGCTCAGCCACTGGTAGGGCACGCCGCAGGTCTCGGCGGTGGTGGCGTAGAGCATGTATTCGTCCATGCGCGCCTGCGACTGCGCCATGCGCAGGTTGCCCACCACGAAGAAGCCCGCATTCAGCCCCGTCTCCTCCTCCAGCGTCTTGTAGAACTTGATGGAATAGTCGTGGATATGGGTCGTGGCGTAGGACATGTTGAAATAGGGCAGAAGCCCCGCGGCATGCCAGGTGGACCCCGAGGTCAGCTCGTCGCGCTCGAGCAGCATGACATCGTCCCACCCCGCGCGCGCCAGGTGATAGGCGATGGACGTGCCCACCGCGCCGCCACCGACGACAAGGGCTTTGACATGCGTTTTCATCGGGCGACTCCCTTCGCGACCTTTGCCCCGTTCTAGGACGAAACCGCGCCCCCTGCGAAAGCAAGCCGACCTGTCACGGTTCAAATGCGACGCGGGCTTCTTCTCGTCCCAAATACGCAAATCCGCGGGCGACAGCCCGCGCCATGCAAAGGGTGTCACGCGCGGGAACCGCGCGTGTCCGCCGGATCAGAGGGGGACGATTTTCCCCGGGTTCAGGATGTTGTCGGGGTCGAGCGCGCGCTTGACCGCCGCCATGTAGGCGGTGGCGGGGCCGAGTTCCTTCTGCAGGTAGGGCATCTTGCCCTGCCCGATCCCGTGTTCGCCGGTGCAGGTGCCCTCCATCGCAATGGCGAGGGTGTTGAGCCAGCCCACGAATTCGTCCGCCCGCGCGCGTTCGCCGTCGTCGGTCATGTCGACGAGCAGCGCCGAATGGAAATTCCCGTCGCCTACATGGCCGACGATGGGGCCCAGAAGGCCGAGGTCGTCCATCTTCGCCTGCGCCGCCGCCACGCATTCGGCAAGGCGCGAGATCGGCACGCAGACATCGGTGGCAAAGGCCTTGGTGCCGGGGCGCAGGGTCTGGACCGCCCAATAGGCGTCATGCCGCGCCTTCCACAGGCGGTTGCGTTCCTCCGCCGTCGCCGCCCCTTCGTAGCCGCTGCCGCCCACATCCTCGGCGATGGCGCGGAAGGTCTCGACCTGTTCGGCCACGCCCGCCTCCGATCCGTGGAATTCGAGCAGGAGAAGCGGCTCTTCCGGCAGGTCGAGCTTCGAATAGGCGTTGATCGCCTTCACGCTCATCGCGTCGAGAAGCTCCATCCGCGCCACGGGAAGCCCGAACTGGATCGCGGCCATGGCGGCGCGGCAGGCGGCATCGACCGACGGGAAAGAACAGCGCGCGGCGCTGATCGCTTCCGGGATCCCCTGCAGGCGCAGCGTGATTTCGGTGATGAGGCCCAGCGTGCCTTCCGAGCCCACCAGAAGCCGCGTCAGGTCATAGCCCGCGGATGATTTCTTGGCCCGGCTCGCCGTGCGGATCACGGTGCCGTCGGACATCACCGCCTCGAGCGCGATGACATTGTCCTTCATCGTGCCGTAGCGCACCGCGTTGGTGCCGGAGGCCCGCGTCGCCGTCATGCCGCCGAGCGAGGCATTGGCGCCCGGGTCGATGGGAAAGAACAGGCCCACGTCGCGCAGATGGGTGTTCAGCGCCTCGCGCGTCACACCGGGCTGGACGACGACCTGCAGGTCTTCGGCATGGACCGCCAGAACCTTGTCCATCTTGGTCAGATCGACCGAGACACCGCCCGCCGGCGCATTCACATGCCCTTCGAGCGAGGTGCCCGTGCCGAAGGCGATCACCGGC
>CAZNMV010000162.1:0-7179 GCA_964573835.1 uncultured Aestuariivita sp.
GATCGCGCCCCTGAAGGACGACGGCAGGCCGCAGGCGATCCTCGTCAACTGCTCCCGTCCCGAGGCGATCGCGGCCGGGATCGACGCGCTGAAGGATGCAGGGCTCCCTTTCGGGGCCTATGCCAACGGCTTCACGCGCATCACGCCGGAATTTCTGCGCGACAACCCCACCGTCGATGCGCTGAGCGCGCGCCGTGATCTTGACCCGGCGGCTTACGCCGATTTTGCCATGGGCTGGGTCGCGCAGGGCGCCACCATCGTCGGCGGCTGCTGCGAGGTCGGGCCCGCCCATATCGCCGAACTCGCCCAGCGCCTGAAAGACGCCGGTCATGCCATCGTCTGACCCCTGTCTTCCTCTCGCTCCAAATATCCCAGGGGGTCTGGGGGACAGCGTCCCCCAGCCTTGCCCGACACCGCTCCGAAAGGCCGCCCCATGACTGATCTTCCCGCAAAAGCCCGCGCCGTCATCATCGGCGGCGGCGTCGTCGGCTGCTCCGTCGCCTATCACCTGACGAAACTCGGCTGGACCGATGTGGTCCTGCTGGAACGCAAGCAGCTGACCTCCGGCACCACCTGGCACGCCGCGGGCCTCATCGCGCAGCTGCGCGCGACGGCGAACATGACCAAGCTCGCCAAGTACAGCCAGGAACTCTACGGCAGCCTCGAAGCGGAAACCGGCGTCGCCACCGGCTTCCGGCGCGTGGGGTCGATCACCGCAGCGCTGACCGGCGAGCGGCTGGAAGAACTGCACCGCTCCGCCGCCATGGCACGCGCCTTCGGGGTCGAGATCGCGGAAATCTCGCCCGCCGAGATCAAGGAGCGTTATCCCCATCTCAACATCGATGGCGTGACCGGCGGCGTCTACCTGCCCAAGGACGGGCAGGGCGATCCCGCGAACATCGCGCTGGCCTTGGCCAAGGGCGCGCGCCAGCGCGGCGCGGTCGTGGCCGAACGCGTTAAGGCCACCGGCGTCACGCGGCAGGGCCGCCGCATCACCGGCGTCGACTGGGCGGCCGAAGACGGCAGCGCGGGCCACATCGCCTGCGACCATGTCGTGAACTGCGCGGGCATGTGGGGCCGCGAGGTGGGGCAGATGCTCGGCACCCATGTGCCGCTGCAGGCCTGCGAACATTTCTACATCGTCTCGGAACCCATCGCGGGGCTGACGCAACTGCCGGTGCTGCGGGTGCCGGACGAATGCGCCTATTACAAGGAAGACGCGGGCAAGATGATGCTCGGCGCGTTCGAGCCGCTGTCCAAGCCCTGGGGCCCGATCCCCGACAGCTTCGAATTCGACCAGCTGCCCGAGGATTTCGACCATTTCGAACCGATCCTGGAGATGGCCGTGAACCGCATGCCCATGCTGGGCGAGGCGGGCATTCACACCTTCTTCAACGGCCCCGAAAGCTTCACCCCCGACAATGCCTATCTTCTCGGCCTCGCGACCGAGATGGACAATGTCTGGGTCGCGGCCGGGTTCAATTCCATCGGCATCCAGTCTGCGGGCGGGGCCGGCATGGCGCTGGCGCAATGGATGGAGGACGGGGCGAAACCCTTCGATCTGGGCGACGTGGACATCGCGCGCGCCCAAGGCTTCCAGACCAACCACACCTATCTCAAGGCGCGGGTGTCGGAAACGCTGGGCCTGCTTTACGCCGACCACTATCCCTACCGGCAGAAGGCCACCGCGCGCGGCGTGCGGCGCACGCCCTTCCACGCGCATCTCGCGGAACGCGGCGCGGTCTTCGGGGAACTTTCGGGCTGGGAACGCGCCAACTGGTACGCGCGCGACGGGCAAGAGCGCGAATACCGCTATTCCTGGAAGCGGCAGAACTTCTTCGAAAACGTGGCCGAGGAACTGCGCGCAGTGCGCAACAATGTCGGCATGTACGACATGTCCTCCTTCGGGAAGCTGCGCGTCGAAGGCCCGGATGCCGAAGGGTTCCTCAACCGCGTCTGCGGGGCGAACATGTCCGTCCCGGCGGGCAAGATCGTCTATACCCAGTTCCTGAACGACCGCGGCGGGATCGAGGCCGACGTCACCGTCACCCGCCTGTCGGAAGCCGCTTACCTCGTGGTCACCCCCGCCGCCACCCGGCAGGCGGATCAGACCTGGCTGCGGCGGCATCTGGGCGACGCGCGCGCGGTGGTGACCGATGTCACCGCCGCCGAAGGCGTGCTGGCCGTCATGGGGCCGAATGCACGGAAGCTGATGCAGGCCGTCAGCCCCGCCGACTTCGGCAACGACGCCAACCCCTTCGGCACCGCGCAAGAGATCGAGCTGGGCTTCGGCACCGCGCGTGTCCACCGCGTGTCCTACGTGGGTGAGCTGGGCTGGGAGATCTATGTCAGCGCCGACATGGCGGCGCATGCCTTCGAAACACTCTGGCAGGCGGGCGAAGGCATGGGCCTGAAGCTCTGCGGCATGCACATGATGGATTGCGCGCGGAGCGAAAAGGCCTTCCGCCATTTCGGCCATGACATCACCTGCGAAGATCACGTGCTGGAAGCCGGGCTCGGCTTTGCCGTCGCCACCGGCAAGCCCGATTTCATCGGCCGTGATGCGGTGCTGCGCAAGAAGGACGAAGGGCTGGCAAAGCGGCTTGTCCAGTTCCGCCTGACCGATCCCGAACCGCTCCTCTACCACAACGAACCGGTGCTGCGGGACGGTCAGATCGTGGGTTATCTGTCGTCCGGTGCCTATGGCCACCACCTCGGCGGGGCCATCGGCATGGGTTATGTCCCCAGTGCGGGCGAAAGCGCCGACCAGCTTCTCGCCTCCACTTACGAGATCGACGTGGCAGGCACGCGCGTGCGGGCCGAGGCGTCGCTGAAACCCCTGTACGACCCTAAGTCAGAGCGCGTCCGCGCCTAGGCCAAGGCCCGTCTTCCCAATCCCCGCCCCCCGCGATAGGAGGGCGGGGAAAGGCCCCCCGATGACCCCGATCAACCCCGAGAACCGAGACACCCCGCAAGGTCTGGCCTTCGCGGTATCGGCCTATTTCCTCTGGGGGTTCTTGCCGCTTTATCTCAAGCTGCTCGACCATATCCCGGCGGTCGAAATCGTGGCCCACCGCATCCTCTGGTCGGTGCCGGTGGCCGGGCTTGTCCTGATCTTTCTGCGCCGCACGAAGGACCTGGCAGTCGCCCTGCGCACGCCGCGCATGCTGGGCATGGCCTGCGTGACTGCCGCGCTCGTCTCGGTCAATTGGGGCGTCTATGTCTGGGCGATCAACACCGGTCAGGCGCTGGAAGCGGCGCTGGGATATTTCATCAACCCGCTGTTCAGCGTGGCGCTGGGCGCGCTTCTCTTGCGCGAAAGGCTGAGCCGCCCGCAACTGGCCGCCATCGCGCTGGCCACCGTCGCGGTGGTGATCCTGACGGTCGAACAGGGGCGGCTGCCGCTCACGGCCCTTTGCATGACGTTGTCCTGGGGGTTCTATGCCTTCTTCAAGAAATGGCTGCCCATCGGCCCCAATCAGGGCTTCCTGCTCGAGGTGCTGATCCTGTCGCCCCTTGCGGTTGGCTGGCTGATCTGGCTGGCGGCGCAGGGGTCGGGGAGCTTCGCCATGTCCTGGGGCGACACCCTGCTTCTGATGGGGTCGGGCGTCGTCACGGCGGTGCCGCTGATCCTTTATGCCAACGGGGCGAAGCTGGTGCGCCTCTCGACCATCGCGATCCTGCAATACATCGCGCCGACGATGATCTTCCTCAACGCGGTCTTCGTCTTCGGCGAACCGATGGACCGCGCGCGCATGATCGCCTTTCCGCTGATCTGGGCGGCGCTGGTCATCTATTCCTGGACCCTGGTCCGGCAGATGCGCCGCGCCTGACTTGCCGCCGCGTGGCCCGCGCGCTAAGCCGCCCGGCATGAGCTATGATCCGCCCCAGACGCCGCTGCAGATCCTCTATGAGGACGCGCACCTGATCGCGGTCAACAAGCCCGAGGGCCTCTTGTCCGTTCCCGGGCGGGGCGAACACCTGGCCGATTGCCTGCTGAGCCGGTTGCAGGCGGCGTTTCCAGGCACGCTGCTGGTGCACCGGCTGGACCGCGACACATCGGGGGTGATGATCTTCGCCCAGACGCCGCATGCGCAGCGCAACCTTGGCCTCCAGTTCGAACAGCGCAAGACCAAGAAGACCTATGTCGCCCGCGTGTCGGGGCGGCTGAGCCCCCGCACCGGCACGGTTGACCTGCCCATGTGCGTCGACTGGCCGAACCGGCCCCTGCAGAAGATCGACCACGTGAACGGCAAACCCGCCGTGACCACGTGGAAGGTGATCAGCGATACCGAGGCCGAAACCCGCGTGCGCCTCTTCCCCCGCACGGGGCGCAGCCACCAGTTGCGGGTGCACATGCTGGCGCTGGGCCATCCTATCCTCGGCGATCCCTTCTATGCCAGCGGTGCCGCCGCCGATTACCCCCGCATGATGCTGCATTCCGAAGAACTGCGCCTGTCGCATCCTGAAAGCGGCAAGGGCATGCGCTTCCGGGCCGAGCCGGATTTCTGACCCTCAGACGTCCACCCTCAGCCAACCTTCGGGCCAGATGTCGCGGTTGACGGTCTTCGGGTCGGCGTACCACCGTGACGGGGTCACGACGCGCTTGCCCGGATGCGCGTTGAGCCAGGCAGCCCACCACGAAAACGACGAATTGGCGCAGATGTTGTGCCGGCACAGCGACATGAGCCGCATGTCCCCGTAATCGGTGGCGTCGCCGTTGATATCGACCACGACCTTTTGCACGGGCAAGGGCAGGTTGTCGCGCGCCCAGCCGGGCTCGTCCGAGAAGACGAAGACGACCGGGTCGGCGTCCACCGCTTCGAGGACCCGCGCCAGCGCCCTTTCGTAATAGGCCTGACTGCAGACCGCGTGACCCGGCAGCGTCGTGTAATCGCCCCGCCGCACATGAAGCGAGATCGCCCCCGGCGTCGCGGCGATCCGCGCGGCCATGTCGGCATTGGCGGGCGAGGCGAAGGGCCCGAAGGTGAAATCGGCCCTGATCCTGTCGGCGACATCGGCGAAGTAACGTTCGCTCTGCCAATAGCCGTGCAGGTAGACGTTGTCGCCCAGTGTCGCGACGCGCGGGTTGTAGCCAAGTCCGCGTTCGCGCACGAAGCGGGGGTCGCGCCCGAAGACCCGCCAGACGGCATGGCGCAGCAATCCGTCGTCCTTGTGCGGGGGCAGGCGGTCGGGCACGGCCAGCGGCAGATCGAAGGCTTCGGTGATCGCATGCCGCCCCAGCGAAGCGACCGACCGGACATCGAGCGCGACCGGCGCGCCCAGCCGCAGCGCCAGCGCGCGGCCCGCCGCGTACTGGAACATCTGGTTGCCGAGACGGCCATGGAGGCGGGAATAGATCATGGCCCCCTTTACGATGGGTCGGGTCAACCCGCCACCCTGCTTCTTCTCGTCCCAAATACGCAAAAACGACAAAGGCCGCCCCCGTGGGACGGCCTTCGCGTCAGCGCGGGATGCGCCTCACTCTGGCGTCCAGCCCGAGACCGCCTTGACCTCGAGGAAGTCCTCGATGCCCCAGGTGCCGCCTTCGCGGCCGTTGCCGGACTGCTTGATCCCACCGAAGGGCGAGCCCGCCGAGCGGCTCTTGCCGTTCATCTCGACCATGCCCGACCGCAGGCGGCGCGCCAGCCTGTTGGCGCGGGCGCTGTCCTGCGTCTGGACATAGTTGGTGAGCCCGTAGACCGTGTCATTGGCCATGGCGAGGCCCTCTTCCTCGGTCCCGAACTTCATGATCGACAGGACCGGGCCGAAGATTTCCTCGCGCGCGATGGTCATGTCGGGTGTGACGTCGGCAAAGACCGTGGGGCGCACGAAGTAGCCCTTGTTCAGCCCGTCGGGCCGGCCCACGCCGCCCGCCACCAGCCGCGCGCCTTCGTCGATGCCTTTCTGGATCAGGGTCTGGATCTTGGTCCATTGCAGTTCGTTCACCACCGGGCCGATATGGCGGCCGGCTTCATGGGCACTGCCGACCTTGACGCCTTCGGCGACTTCCTTCGCGATCTCGACCGCCTGATCGTAGATCGGCGCCTCGACCATCATGCGGCTGGGTGCGTTGCAGGACTGGCCGGTGTTGTTCATCATGTGCAGCACGCCGCGCTTGACCGCCTTGTCGTCGGCATCGGCGAAGATCAGGTTCGCACCCTTGCCGCCAAGTTCGAGGTGAACCTTCTTCAGCGTGTCGGCCGCGTTCTTGGAAATCGCGATGCCTGCGCGGGTCGAACCGGTAAAGCTCACCATGTCCACGTCCGGGTGGCCCGACAGCTGCGTGCCAACGCCCACACCGTCGCCGTTCACGAGGTTGAACACACCCTTGGGGAAGCCCGCCGCATCGACGCATTCCGCGAAGATCATCGCGTTGATCGGGCTTTGTTCGGACGGTTTCAGCACCATGGTGCAGCCCGCGATGGCGGCGGCACCGAATTTCAGCGTGATCTGGTTCTCGGGCCAGTTCCACGGCGTGATGAGTGCTGCGACGCCCACGGCCTCATAGATGATCCGGTCGTTCGGGGCGTGATCGCCCAGCGGGCGGTCGAACCGGAAGGCCTTGGCCGCCTTGAGGAAGTTCGACAGATGCCAGCTGCCCGCCGGGACCTGGCTTTGGCGCGCCATGTCGATGGGCGCGCCCATCTCTGTCGCGGTGGCCTGCGCCATGTCTTCGGCGCGGTCGTTGTAGATGGCGAGCAGTTTTTCGACCAGCGCGATGCGCTCTTCCGGGGACGTTGCCATCCAACCCGGGAGTGCGGCCTTCGCGGCGGCCACGGCGGCGTCCGTATCGGCCTTTGATCCCAGCGAGATGATCGCGCAGGGCTCTTCCGTCGACGGATCGATGACGTGGAAGTCGTTCGGCGTGGCGGGATCGACCCATGCCCCGTTGATGTAGAACTGGCGTCTTTCGATCATGTCCGATCCTCCCGTCTGTCTGCACATGCCCGACCGCACGGTCGGGGAATCGGCGGCACTGTGTCACCGCAGGGCGGGTGGAGCAAGAGAGCGGATGAAACCCGGCGTCGTGCCGCCGGGTCACAAGGGGCCGGGCTTCTGCGGGCGCAGCGCGATCTGCGTCCGATAGGCCAGACGCTTCCATTCCCGGGCCAGAATGCCAGATGCGGCGGTTTTCGTCTGGATGGTCGACCCGCCGATCTGTCCCGCGATCTCGGT
>CAZNMV010000163.1:0-7176 GCA_964573835.1 uncultured Aestuariivita sp.
TCGATGAAGCCGTAGCCATCGGTGTTGTCGGCCATGATCAGGCCGTCCTTGCGGAAGATCAGCGTGTTGGCCGCCCCGATCAGCGTGGCGCGGTCGGTGATCTGTTCGGCAATGGCCAGCACCTTTTCCTTGTAGGGAATGGTGATGTTGCAGCCGACGAACCCCATCCGAGGCATCAGGCGGATCACGCGCTCCAGATCGTCGGGTGCCACGTCGATCGGCACATAGTGGCCCCGCAGGCCGTGCACCCCAAGCCAATGCCGGTGCAACTGAGGCGAACGCGAATGGGCAATGGGCGATCCGATGACGGCCGCGAGTGGGATCTTGTCGTCAGTCATTCCTGCAGCACGCCCCTGAGCGTCAGATAATCGAGTATTTCCAACAGAGGCATACCCAAAACGTTAAAATGGTCGCCGTCAATCCGGGTGAAGAGGCGGACGCCCTCTTCTTCCAGTTTATAGGCGCCGACCGCCTCGCCGATGCCTGGCCAGTTGCGCGCCACATAGCCGGACAGCCAGCCGTCGGACAGGGTGCGCATCGTCAGGCGGACCTGTCCGACATGCCGCCAGATTGGCTCACCATCCAGATAGATCACGGCCGCCGACAGAAGCATGTGGCGCTGACCGCGCAGGCCCTTGAGCTGGGCCAGCGCATCGTCCGGCGTCGCGGGTTTCGACAGAAGCGTACCGCCCGCATCGAGGACCTGATCACAGCCGATAACCAGATGCCCCGGCATCTTGTCGGATATCTTGCGCGCTTTCGCTTCCGCCAGCGCATCGGCGATATCGCGGGGCGGGGCGCCTTCGGCCAGCAAAGCCGCCTTGGCCGCATCTTCGTCGATGCGGGGGATCACCACCTCGAACGGAACGCGGGCCCGTTCCAGCATCTGGGACCGGATGGGCGAACCCGAAGCCAGGATGATCGGGATGGACATGTGGAAAACCTCGGGGACATCGATGTTAACGTTCTAGTAACCATTCTGCGACAAACTGGAAAACTGGCGTTCCGCATCGATCCCGGTGGATCAGGGGAGCGGTCCGCGGATTCCGCGGGCGGTGGACCGGGATAACCCGGCGCATGCGGAAAACCGGTCTGGCGTCGTGTTTGTCCCTTTCTTATCCCCAGCCGGACATCGCTTCAAGTCTATCTATACCTTTGAAATATAACAGATATTCTTGAATCATCAGCGCCTGTGGTGTTTTTATGCACGCGCAGAACCCGGTGTGGGCAAGTCCTGAAGAAAACGATAATCCACAGGACGTGACAGGCCTATAACATCATCATCTTTCTTTTCTTATTCCTTTCCTGTTAAGGGTGACCCGTTTCCAAGGGTACGCCATGACTGACCTTCTTGCCGATCTTTATCCCTGGACGAAAAGCCTGCACATCGTGTCGGTGATCGCATGGATGGCAGGTCTATTCTATCTGCCACGTCTTTACGTCTATCATGTCGAGAAGGCGGGCGAGATTGCAGGCCTCTCCCCGCTCTTCGAAGTGATGGAGCGTCGGCTTCTTCGCGCGATCATGAACCCTGCGATGATTTCGACCTGGGTCTTCGGGCTTGCTCTGGTCCTCACGCCCGGCATCGTCGACTGGTCGTCGGTCTGGCCCTGGGTCAAGGGCGCCTCTGTTCTGGCGATGACATGGTTTCATCACTGGCTGGGCCTGCGCCGCAAGGATTTCATGGCCGGGGCCAACACGCTGACCGGTCGCCAGTACCGCATGATGAATGAAGTGCCGACGATCCTGATGCTGATCATCGTCTTCTCGGTTATCCTCAAATTCTGAGACGTTTGACTCAGCCCCCCATGTCCGTCTATGAGGGCGATGGCTGGCCCGTCCGGGCCGTTCGGCCTTCCCGTTTCCGAAACATCCCCAGCACAACGCGCCGGCGTCTGTGCCTTTCAGGTGAATTCCATGACCCTTGATGCGCTCAACCTCTCTGATCTCAAGGCGAAAAGCCCCAAGGATCTTCTGGCCATGGCCGAGGAGCTCGAGATCGAGAATGCCTCGACGATGCGCAAGGGCGAGATGATGTTCCAGATTCTGCGCGAACGCGCGGATGAAGGATGGGAGATTTCGGGCGACGGCGTGCTCGAGGTGCTGCAGGATGGCTTCGGCTTCCTTCGGTCGCCCGAAGCGAATTATCTTCCCGGTCCTGACGACATCTATGTCTCGCCCGACATGATCCGCCTCTATTCGATGCGCACCGGCGACACGATCGAGGGAGAGATCAAGGCGCCCGACGAGAACGAGCGCTACTTCGCCCTGACCAACGTCAAGAAGATCAATTTCGAAGATCCCGAAAGGGCCCGCCACAAGATCGCCTTTGACAACCTGACGCCGCTCTATCCCGACGAACGGCTGAAGATGGAAATCGAGGATCCGACGATCAAGGATCGTTCGGCCCGGATCATCGATCTGGTCGCCCCGATCGGGAAAGGTCAGCGTTCGCTCATCGTGGCGCCTCCGCGGACAGGTAAGACGGTTCTGTTGCAGAACATCGCCCGGTCGATCGAGGTGAACCACCCGGAATGCTATCTGATCGTTCTGCTGATCGACGAACGCCCGGAAGAAGTCACCGACATGCAGCGGTCGGTGAAGGGAGAGGTCGTGTCGTCCACCTTCGATGAACCTGCTACACGGCACGTCGCGGTGGCGGAAATGGTGATCGAGAAGGCCAAGCGCCTGGTCGAGCATAAACGAGATGTTGTTATCCTACTCGATTCGATCACAAGACTAGGTAGGGCCTTTAACACTGTCGTTCCGTCTTCGGGGAAAGTTCTGACCGGTGGCGTGGATGCCAATGCGCTCCAGCGGCCCAAGCGGTTCTTCGGCGCTGCACGGAACATCGAAGAAGGCGGATCGCTGACCATCATCGCGACCGCGCTCATCGACACAGGCAGTCGGATGGACGAAGTCATCTTCGAGGAATTCAAGGGCACCGGTAACTCGGAAATCGTCCTTGACCGTAAGGTCGCGGACAAGCGGGTCTTCCCGGCGATGGATATCCTCAAGTCCGGGACGCGGAAGGAAGAGCTTCTGGTCGACAAGTCGGACCTTCAGAAGACATATGTCCTGCGCCGCATCCTGAACCCGATGGGCACCACCGATGCGATCGACTTCCTGATTTCCAAGCTCAAGCAGACAAAGACCAACGGCGAATTCTTCGATTCGATGAACACCTGACCGCCCGGATCGGGCGACGCGGGGCAGCGCTATGGACACGATCTTTGCCCTGGCATCCGCGCCGGGACAGGCGGGCGTTTCGGTAATCCGGATTTCCGGGGCAGATGCCATGGCGGCAGGCCGGGCGTTGGCTGGATTTTTGCCTGACCCGGGGCGGCACGCACTGCGCCGTCTGCGGGATGGGCAGGGACAGATGCTGGACGAAGCGCTGGTTTTGGTTTTCGCAGGCCCACACAGCTTCACCGGCGAAGACGTGGTCGAGCTGCAGTGCCATGGCAGCACGGCTGTTATCGCGGCCATCCTGCAAAACCTGTCGCGCCAGCCCGGCCTGCGCTTGGCTGACCCCGGCGAATTCACCCGCCGCGCCCTCGAGAACGGGCGGCTTGATCTCGCGCAGGTCGAAGGCTTGGCCGATCTGATCGATGCCGAAACCGAAGCGCAGCGCCGGCAGGCTCAACAGGTTCTGTCAGGAGCGCTGGGTGATCTTGCCGCGCGCTGGCGGCGCGATCTGATCCGGGCGGCGGCCCTGGTCGAGGCCACCATCGACTTTGCAGACGAAGACGTGCCCACCGACGTGACGCCCGAGGTCAATGCGTTGCTTCAGGGCGTGCTGTCTGACCTTTTGCGGGAAATCAGCGGTGTGCAGATCGCCGAGCGCATCCGCCAGGGGTTCGAAGTGGCCATTATCGGCGCGCCGAATGTCGGAAAATCCACGCTGCTCAACCATCTGGCGGGCCGGGATGCCGCGATCACGTCGGAAATCGCGGGCACGACCCGTGACGTTATCGAAGTGCGCATGGATCTGGGCGGCTTGCCCGTGACGCTTCTTGACACGGCAGGCCTGCGCGAGACCGAGGATGCCGTCGAGGCGATCGGGATAGACCGTGCGCGTCAGCGGGCCGCGGCGGCCGATCTGCGCGTCGTGCTGTCCGAGGACGGGGCATCGCCCATTCCGTTGGAGCCTGATGATCTGCTGGTTTTGGCCAAGGCCGATCTTGGCGGGGACAGTGATCGGCTTTGCGTGTCGGGCAAAACGGGCCAGGGTGTCGGTGACCTGGTTGACCGGATTTCGACCATCCTTGGAGCGCGTACGCGGTCATCCGGCCTTGCGACCCGGGCGCGGCACCGCGACGCCATGGAGCGGGCGGCCCTTTCTCTGGATGCGGCTGTGGCACAGATGGTCCGGGGTGCTGACAGCTATGATATAGCGGCCGAAGAGATGCGAAGCGCGATTCGCGCTCTTGATTCCCTTGTGGGTCGTATTGATGTAGAGGCGCTGCTGGACGAAATCTTCGCCAGCTTTTGTCTGGGCAAATGACGGAGTGTTTCACGTGAAACAGGTCGATGTCATCGTGATCGGCGGCGGCCATGCCGGGTGCGAGGCCGCGCATGCCGCCGCGCGCATGGGCGCCGAGACGGTTCTGGTGACCCTGACGCTGTCCGGTATCGGCGTGATGTCGTGCAATCCGGCCATCGGCGGGCTGGGAAAAGGCCACCTTGTCCGCGAGATCGACGCGATGGATGGCGTCATGGGGCGCGTGGCCGACCGGGCGGGCATCCAGTTTCGCCTGCTGAACCGGCGCAAGGGGCCTGCCGTGCAGGGCCCGCGCGCCCAGGCAGACCGCAAGATCTACCGCGAAACCATGCTGGCGCTCACGCAGGCGCAACCGAACTTGACGATTGTCGCAGGCGAAGCCACGGATTTCGTCATGGATGGCGGGCGCGTTGCTGGCGTTATCTTGGGAGATGGCAATGAGATCGGGGCGCGCGCCGTTGTTCTGACCACCGGCACCTTCCTGCGCGGCGTCATTCATATCGGTGACGTGGCCCGCCCCGGGGGGCGGATGGGCGACAAGCCCTCGGTCGCGCTGGCAGAGCGGATAGATGGATTCGGTCTGCCGTTGGGCCGTCTCAAGACCGGGACGCCGCCGCGGCTGGATGGCCGGACCATCGCGTGGGAGGGGCTCGAGATGCAGCCGGGCGACGATGACCCGGTCTTCTTCTCGACCTTCACGCGTGCCGTGCAGGCTCCGCAGATTTCCTGCGGTATCACCCACACGAACCCGCGCACGCATGAGATCATTGAGGCAAACCTGTCCCGGTCGGCTATGTATGGCGGCCACATTGAAGGCATCGGCCCGCGCTATTGCCCGTCGATCGAAGACAAGGTCGTCCGTTTCGCTGACAAGACTTCGCACCAGATCTTTCTCGAGCCCGAAGGGGCGGACGATCACACGATATATCCCAACGGCATTTCGACATCCCTGCCAGTCGACGTGCAGGACGCCTATGTGCGGTCGATCGCGGGCCTCGAGAACGCCGTGATCCTCCAGCCGGGCTATGCGATCGAATATGACTATGTCGATCCCCGCGCCCTGACGATGGAGCTGGCGGTGCGGGACGTGCCGGGCCTGTATCTCGCCGGGCAGATCAACGGGACCACGGGCTATGAAGAGGCGGCGGCGCAAGGGCTGGTCGCCGGGCTGAACGCGGCGCTGGCAGCGCAAGGGCGCGACGCGGTGCAGTTCAGCCGCACCGACAGCTATATCGGCGTGATGATCGACGATCTTACCTCGCGCGGGGTGAGCGAACCCTACCGAATGTTCACCTCGCGGGCTGAATTCCGCCTGTCGCTGCGTGCGGACAATGCCGATCAGCGCTTGACGCCGCTGGGGACGGAGCTTGGGTGCGTCGGGGCGGCGCGACAGGCCGCCTTCGCCGACAAGACGGAGCGGTTGGGGGCGGCGCGCACAGCGCTGACCTCATCGGAATACACACCGCGGCAGCTGCGGGCAGCGGGCATTGCCGTCAATGAAGACGGGACACGGCGCACGGCGATGGCCGTTCTGGCCTTTCCGGACGTCACTTTTGAAAGCATCCTGCCGCTCGATCCTGCCCTCGACGCGATCGACAGTGATACCCGTCGCCAGGTTGAGCGTGAGGCGCTTTATGCCAATTACATCGAACGCCAGAAGCGGGACGTCGCCGCGCTGAAGCGCGATGAGAACCACGCGATCCCGGCTGAGTTCGATTTTGATGGCGTCGATGGGCTGTCTACGGAACTGCGCATCAAGTTGTCGCGCACGCGACCCGACAATCTGGCCAAGGCGGCGCGGATCGATGGCATGACGCCGGCGGCGCTGGCGCTGATTCTGGCGCGTCTGAAGCGTCAGGCGCAGGCCCGGTCGGCATGACGCCGCAGGAAGCGGCGCTTCTGGCCGATCTGAATGTTTCACGTGAAACAGAAGCACGGCTGACGGACTTCGTCGACCTCGTGGCCCGTTGGACGCCGCGGATCAACCTGATCTCACGCGGCAGCCTGCCAGACATCTGGATGCGCCATGTCATTGATTCAGTTCAGGTCTTCAGTCTCGCCGATCCCGGTGACCTTTGGGTCGACATCGGATCGGGCGGCGGGTTTCCCGGGATCGTTGCTGCAGTCTGCGCGCGGGATGTCCGGCCCGGCACAAGGGTTATCCTGATCGAAAGCGATCAACGCAAGGCGGCCTTTCTGCGCACTGCGATTCGTGAGCTTGCCCTGAACGCCGAAGTGATTGCAAAAAGGATCGAGGATGCGCCGCCACAAGGCGCCGATATCCTGTCTGCCCGGGCGCTGACCGATCTGCCAGCCCTGCTGGATCACGCGCAAAGGCATCTTGCCCAAGGAGGCACCGCGCTGTTCCCGAAGGGGGAAAGCTGGCAAAAAGAACTCGCCGCTGTGCGGCAGGCATGGCAGTTTGAGGCCGAGCCGGTTAAAAGCCTCACCAATCCGAACTCGGTCATTCTGTGCATCAAGGGGATTTCGCGTGGCTGATCTTTCCCGCCCCGAAGGGCCAAGAATCATCGCGCTTGCCAATCAGAAGGGCGGCGTCGGAAAGACGACGACCGCGATCAATCTGGCCGCTGCGCTGGTCGAAACCGGCTGCCGCGTGCTTCTTGTCGATCTCGATCCTCAGGGCAACGCGTCAACCGGCCTGGGAATCGAGC
>CAZNMV010000164.1:0-7156 GCA_964573835.1 uncultured Aestuariivita sp.
CAGCGCGGGCGTGTCTGCTACCGCGTCATCGTCGCGCCACCAGAGCGGCAGGACCAGCCCCGCGTCCCGCCAGCGGCCGAGTTCGGCGCGCAGGGGCGACCAGAGCGCGCTCATCCCGCTGCCATCCGTTCCGCGATGGCGACACTTTGCGCCGCGCCGTCCATGGCGAAATCGCTCGGCCCCCGCCGGGGGGTGCGCGCCATCTCGCCTGCCGCCCGCGCCAGCGCATCCCCGCTCAGCTCTGCCTGCCGCAGAAGGGCGAAGCCCGGCAGCTTCGCCAGGCTTTGCGCGCGCAGGGTCTGTTCCACTTCCGCCCCGTCGTCGAACGGGACCAGCACCGCCGGACACCCCGTCTGCAGGAGGTCGAGCGCGGTGTTGTAGCCGCACATGCTGACAGAAACCGCCGCGCGGGTCAGAAGCGACCGGAAATCGGGGCGGGCGGGTTCCGCGATCACGTTCGCCGTCGCCCCGGCGGCCAGCCGCGCGATCCGCGGCGCGGGGTCGGTGCCGCCCACCAGCAGCCGCCAGGTCAGGGGCGACCCTTCCGCCGCCGCCACCGCCGCGCGGAAAAGCGCATCGCCCACCGCACCGCCGCCCGCGCTGACCAGCACCTCGCCCTTTCCGGCACCTTCCGGCGCGGCCTTGGGCGGGGGCGGGGCAACGAAGCCGGTATAGCGCAGTTTTGCCGCCAAGGTGTCGTCGACCGGCCAGCTTGCCTCGAGCGGCACGGCGCGGGCGTCGGAATGGACCAGCACGCCGTCATAAAACGCGCCGATCCGCTCCGCCGCCACGCGCGCCTTCGCGGGCTTCGACGGCGGGGCGAGGATATCGCGGACCGAGGCCAGCGTGACCCGCGCCAGCCGCGCCTGCAAAAGCGCGTCGAACTCCGCCGCCAGAACCCGGCGGCCAAAGGGATAAAGCTCGGTGATCAGCACATCCGGCGCCGCCGCGCGCGCCACCTCCAGAAGCCGCGCCCGCCGTGCCTGCAGGAAGACGGGTCCGACCGGCCCGCCCCCCGCGCCCAGAAGCCGCGTGAAATCCACCCCGTCCGACGCCACGGGCGGCAATTGCTCAAACCGCGCCGCGCCCATGTCCACCCCCGGCATGGGAAAGCCGCCGCTTGCCAGAACCGTCTCGTGCCCGGCCCCCGCGAAGGCGCGCGCCAGTGTCGCGGCGCGGCGCAGATGCCCGGTGCCCAGCAGATGCGTCACCACGATCAGGACCCGCATGCCGCCCTCTCCTCCAGCCGCACCGGCGTTGCCGGATCAAGTCGCAGCGCCCCGTCCACTTCGATGACATAGAGCCGGTTGCGCTTGACCTTGAAGGGCGCCTCGCCGCGGAAACCCCAGCCGGTCGCCGCGGCCAGCAGCACCCGCATCACCCCGATATGGGTGACGGCCACGGTATCGCGCCGCAGGCCCAGCGCCCAGGGCACAAGGCGCGCGCGCAGCTCGGCCGGGCTTTCGCCGCCGGGCGGGCGGTAATCCCAGCCCCAGTCCTCGATATGGGCATAGCCCGAGGCCGGATCGGCGATCAGGTCGCGCCCGTGCAGCCCCTCCCACGCGCCCCAGTTCATCTCGAGAAGCTCCGGGGCCACCTCCGGCGCGCGGTCGCCGACCAGCGCCGCCGTCTCCCGCGCCCGGGACAGGGGGGAGGAGACGAGATCGGCCCCATCCCACGGCGCGGGCAGGCGCAGCACCGACAGTACCGCGCGCGCGTCGTCGTCCAGCGCGATGTCGCTGCGGCCCTGAATGCGGCCCGCGCGGTTCCAGGGCGTGTGGCCATGGCGCAGAAGGGCAAGGCGGATCATGGGCAGGTCCCCGTCAGTGGCGCCAGCACATCGCGCAGCCGCGCGGCGGCGGCGGGCAGCAGATGGTCCCGTGCGATGCGGTCGCGCGCGGCGGCCCCTTGCGCGCGCCGCGCCCCCGCATCCGCCAGAAGCCGCGTGATCGCGCGCGCCAGCCCCGCTGCCCCGTCCCCGGGCGCGGGATGATCGCCCGCCAGCAGCACGTCGCGCACGCCGGGTCGGTCCTGTGCCACCACGGCAAGCCCCGTCGCCTGCGCTTCGAGATAGACCATCCCGAAAGCCTCGTTCACCCCGGGCCAGAGGAAGAGGCCCGCCCGCGCATAGGCCGCTTCCAGCGCATCAGGGGCAAGCGCGCCGAGAAACCGCACCTTGTCGCCGAAAGGGGCCATCAGCGCCGCGACCGCGTCCCGCGCGGGGCCGTCGCCCGCGATCTCGGCCTGCCATATCCCCTCTGGCAGCAGCGCCAGCGCCTCCGCCACAAGGCGGTAAGAGGCAAGCTTGTCGCCCTCGCGCATCATGCCGACGATCAGGACCGGCCCGTCGCCGTCGCCCGCCGGGGGCAGCGTGTCGCGCGCGAGGAAAGGGGGCAGGGCGACGATCTCCTGCCCCGCCGCCCGGTCACGCCGCAGCGCTTCGCCGTCCCGTTCGGTCAGGTGAAAGATCACGCGCGCGGCGTCGCAGGCGGCCTCGGCCCGGGCGGCGAACCCGGCCCAGGGGCCGGTCAGGCGGCTTTTCGCGCGGGTCGCCTCGATCAGCACGTAAGGCACGCCCCAAGCCCGGGCAACGGCAGGCCCGACCAGATCGGGGGCCTTGTAATAGTTGTGATAGGTGACCCAGAGCGCCGTGTCCCCCCGCAGGGGCGTCAGCCGCGCGATCTCTTGCTCCGCCTGCGCGACAAGGTCCGCCTGCACCGCCCCGTCGCCCTCCCCGTCGCGCGTGCGCAGCCGCGAGGCGAGCCAGACCGGCCCCCCCAGCCCGCGTTCGAGCGCCGCCATCAGGTTGCGCGCCATCTGCCGGTCGCCTGACGCGACCGCGTGATCGGGCGGCTTCAGCGGCGCATGAAAGGCGATCCGCATCACGCCCCCCCGACCAGCCGCGCCAGCCGCGCCGACAGATCGTCGATCCCGGGCTGCATCATGAACTCGGCCCGCAACCGCGCCAGCGCCGCCCCGGCCCGCACCGCCGCGCCCTGCGGATCGGCCGCGATCGCCGCGATGGCCCCGGCCAGTGCTTCGGGCGCATCGTCGCTCAGCACCCCATGGACGCCGTCGGTGATGAATTCCGGAATGGCCGAGACCGGCGTCGTCAGGATCGGCAGAGCTTGCGAGGCCGCCTCCATCAGCACATTGGGCAGGCCGTCGCGGTCGCCGTCGGCGGCCACGCGGCTGGGCAGGACGAAGAGGTCGGCCGCCTGCATTTCGGCCACCACTTCGGGCTGGGGCAGGGCACCTTTCCAGTCGATCCGCCCGGCGATCCCCGCCGCCTGCGCCTGCGCGCGCAGCGCCTCCTTCAGATCGCCGCCGCCCACATGGGTCCAGTGCCAGTCGATTTCGGCAGGCAAGAGCGCCAGCGCCGCGACCAGCCGGTCGAAGCCCTTCTTTTCGACCAGACGGCCCACCGAAAGAAGGCGCAGCGGATCGCCCGGGCCGCGCGGGCCCCGCGCGGGCGGCGGCGGAAAGCGCGACAGGTCCAGCCCGTGATAGACAAGGTTGACCTGCGTGCCCCGCGACAGCGCCCGCAGATGCCCCGCGCCGGACGCGGTGCAGGTCACGCCGAAGGCCGCGCCTGCGCGGGCGGGGTCGAGCTTTTCGCCGATCTCCCAGTCGGGGCTGGTCCAGATGTCCTTGGCATGGGCGGAAAAGGCCCAAGGAAGCCCCCGCATCACCGCCGCATAGCGCGTGACCGAGGACGGGGTGTGCAGGAAATGCGCGTAAAGCGCGCGCAGCGCCCCGGGCGCCTCGGCCGCCAGCACGCAGGCCTGCCCGAAGCGCCGCACCCGGTTGCGCGTGGGGTCGCGGCGCAGATCGGCCCACCAGAGCCGCCGCGCCGCGCCGAACCCCGGCAGCCGCGCCGCCCGCGCCAGCCCGCGCAGCACGCGGCGCGGGTCGTCATGCAGATATTCCGGCAGGTAATGCACCCGCGCGCGCACCCGGTCATGCAGCGGATGGCGGCGCGTGTCGGTGGGGTGGCGCAGCGACCAGATGTCGAACCGGTGCCCGGCCTCTTCCAGCGCCGCAAGCTCCTGCGCGATGAAGGTTTCCGACAGCCGCGGCCAGCCCTTGACCACAACGGCCAGCGGTGCCCCGCCCGTCATTCGGCGGCGCAGCTCTGCCGCCGGTCGAGCAGCGCGCGCACGCGCCGGTTCACGCAGTCGAGCCCGTCGAGAAGCCCGTCTACGAAGGCCTCGGACGGCAGCGGCTGCCCCGGCAATCCGCGGATCGCCGCGATCATCGCCTGCGCGGTCATGCCGTCGCGCATCTCGTCCAGCATGCGCACCAGCCCCATGCCTTCGGCGCGCGAGGCGCGGATCCACTGTTCCAGCCGTGGCACCGTGCGCGGCACGATGACCGCGCGCTGGTCGAAGGACAGCACCTCGCAGAAGGTGTTGTAGCCACCCATGCAGATCACGCCCTGCGCGCCCGCAAACAGCGATTCGATCTCGGAGTCGAACCCCACCGCCGTCACCCGCCCGCCCAGACGCGCCACGCGCGCCTCGAACAGCGCGCGCCGGTCGCCCGACAGGAAGGGCCCGTAGACCAGCTTGGCCCGCGGCGACAGGGACGGGTCCTGCTCATAGGCCTGCAGCACCAGATCGACCAGCGCCTCGCCATCGCCGCCACCGCCGGGGGTGATGAGGATGTAGGGGTCGGTCACCGGCGTGGTCTGCGTGGGCGCGCCGCGCCGCAGGTAACCCGTCCAGACCATCCGTGCACGCGCCGCCGCGCTCAGCGGCAGGCCCTGGGTCGGGTCATAGATCGATTGCAGCCCATAGACCCAGATTTCGTCGAAGAAGCGTTCCGTCGCCTCGACCGCGCCCTTGCGCGTCCATTCGGTGGCCAGAACCTCGGGTTCGTCCAGCACGTCACGCAGGCCCAGAACGACCCGGGTGCCCCCCTTGCGCGCCAGATCCTCGAGACTGGGCATCAATTCGCTCCGGAAGCCCGTCGGCTCCTTGTCCACGATCAGGATGTCGGGCGTGTATTCCTGGATCGCCGACCGGATCAGCCCCGCGCGCAGGTTCGTCGTCGTCTCGATATCCATGCCCAGCGTGGTCGACACGTAAGATCCGTCGCTGCGCTTGGTCACGCCCGGCAGGCGGATATGGTCGACCCGGCGCGGAAAGGTGAAGCGCCCCGCCACCGGCGATCCGGTCAGGATCAGGGCTGACGCCTCGGGGTCCGCCGCCGTGATCGCGTTGGCAAGCGCGCGCGACCGGCGCAGATGGCCCAGCCCGAAGGTGTCATGGCTGTACAGCATGATGCGCGGCGCGCCCGAAGTCGCGCTCTGGGTCGGTTGCGTCGCCTGCGGCATCGTCTGCCCTTCACTTCGCCCCTGACCGGTCTTCACAGCCGCATGTCCGCGCCCGACCGGCCAAGGATTCCCTTGATGTCATACAGCAGCGCCCCGGGTTTGCCCAACCCCCGGATGGCGTCTGCGCCCATTTCCACGAATTCCCTGTGCGCAACGGCCACAATCACGGCGTCATAGGCGCCGGCCTCGGGGCGATCCACCGCGCGCAGGCCGTATTCGGCCTGCACCGCGTCACGGTCGATCCAGGGATCCCAGAGATCGGCCGCCACCGAATAGGCTGCCAGTTCCGACAGGATGTCCGCGACACGGGTGTTGCGCGTGTCGGCGCAGTTTTCCTTGAAGGTGAAGCCCATCACCAGCACCCGCGCCCCGCTGGGATCGACGCGGCGCTTGAGCAACTCCTTGACCAGTTCCCGGCTCACATGGCGGCCCATTCCGTCATTGATCCGCCGCCCCGCCAGGATCACCTCGGGGTGATAGCCCAGCTGTTCGGCCCGGAAGGTCAGGTAATAGGGATCGACCCCGATGCAGTGCCCGCCCACAAGGCCAGGGCGGAAGGGCAGAAAGTTCCACTTCGTCCCCGCCGCCTCGAGCACGTCGAGCGTATCGAGCCCCAGCCGCGCGAAGATCAGCGCGAATTCGTTGACGAGCGCGATGTTGAGATCACGCTGGGTGTTCTCGATCACCTTCGCGGCCTCGGCGGTCATGATCGAAGCCGCCCGGTGCAGTCCCGCCTTGACCACGCCGCCATAAAGCGCCGCCACCCGGTCGAGCGTCGGCTCATCCTGGGCCGAGACGATCTTGACCACGCTTTCCAGTGAATGCTCGGCATCGCCCGGGTTCACCCGTTCCGGCGAATAGGCGAGCTTGAAGTCGCGCCCCGCGCCCAGCCCGCTTGCCGCCGCCAGCACGGGGCCGCAGATATCTTCGGTGACACCGGGATAGACCGTGCTTTCGAGGATCACCAAAGCGCCCGGCCGCAGATGCGGGCCGATCGCCGCGCAGGCCGACCGGACCGGCCCGAGATCGGGGGCTTTCGCATCGGTGATGGGCGTCGGCACGGCGATGACGAAGACGTCTGCCCCCGCAAGTGCGGCAGGATCGTCGGCAAACTGCACCGACACCGCCGTGAGCGAGGTGTCCGACACCTCTCCGTTCGGGTCCCGGCCCGCGCGGAGCGAAGCGATCAGGGCAGCGTTCGTGTCATAGCCGGTCACGACGTGACCCGCCCGCGCCAGCGCGACTGCGAGCGGCAAACCGACATAGCCAAGGCCCAGAACTGCCACCCGTTCCGCCATGCCAGTTCCGTCCCTGCCCGTGTCCGACCGCCCCTTTCCCCGCCTATACGCTGCGCGGAACCGCTTGGAAAGCCGCAGTCGGCACGGCCGGGTGCAGGATGTGGCCTCTTTTCACTCCGTGCGCAACTGTTTAGCGTGGCCTGCAACCAAGGCTACAAACGGCGATCCGATGCGCGCATTCCTGACCCTGCTGGCCCTCTGGCTGGCGCTGACCCTGACGCCCGCCGCCGCGCAGGTGCCGTTGCTGCCGGGCCAGGGTGGCGACACTGCCACCACCGCCCCCGACCCGCTGGCAGAAACGCTGCGCCGCGCCGCTGAACAGGGCGTGCCCGTCATCGTGGTCGATACCGAGGGCCGCCTTATCCAAACCGCCCCCGCTGCGCAGGGCGCGGCCCCCGCCGCCGACGGCACCTCGGACGTGATGGGCGGATCGATCCTGATGAAGGTGCAGGAACAGGGCGACACATTCCGCGCCACTCTGGCCGAACGGCTCGAGGCGCTGCCCAATTCGTGGATCGAG
>CAZNMV010000165.1:0-7105 GCA_964573835.1 uncultured Aestuariivita sp.
CGAGCGCGGCGTTCAGGCAGTCGAGCAGCGCAAGAAAGGCTGCGTGGTCCGCCTGCCCGAACCCCGACCCCATCATCCTGCGGTCGAGCGCATAACACATCACGGGGGCTGCCCCGGACAGCACCGCGTCGAACCGGAGCTGGTCACCAAGGCGCGACAGGAACACGGTGCGGTCCGCACGGCCGATCGCTGCCATGATTTCCTCTGAGGGCCGGGCGCTGGCACCCAAGGCTTCCTCGCGCACCGTCGCCTCCAGCCCCAGCGCCCCGGCGACCCGCGCCACCTCTTCAGCAAGCACGGGGTCGTAATAGCCACCCGAGGCAGGCTCTGCGAGGATCAGGACGGACTGCCCCGGCGCCAGCCCGCCGCAGCGCAGCAGCATGTTCTCTATGCCTGTTCGCAGGTCGTGCTGCATTCTGTGCCCCACGCGATCACCCGTCTCAGAATAGAAAGGCGGCACCATTCGGGCCATTGAAAAGAATTAATGTGATGGGTTAGTTCAACTTATGATCTCGAACCTTCCCTTCACAGCGTTGCGCACCTTCGAAGCGGTGGCGCGACAGCGCGGCTTCGGCCGGGCCGCCGAGGAACTGGGCGTCACCCAAAGCGCCGTCAGCCAGCAGATACGTTTGCTGGAAGACTGGCTGGGCATGCGGCTACTGAACCGGCACGGCGGCCGTGTCAGCGTCACCGATGAGGGCGCTCGGCTGGCGGCGGCGGTCGCGCAAGGCTTCGGTGGTGTTGCCGATATCTGCCGCGAGCTGCGCGACGCCCGGACCGAGCCGATGGCCATCGGGCTGTCCTGCCTGCCGGGCTTCGCCTATGTCTGGCTGATCCCCCGGCTGATCGGCTTCGACCAGCGCCATCCCGAACATCCCGTCTCGATTGCCACCTCGGCCCGACTGACGGATTTTTCCAGCGACGACGCCGATATCGCGATCCGCTATGGCATGGGCAGATACCCGGGCCTGCATGTCGAGAAACTTCTCGAGGAGTGGTTGTTCCCGGTCTGCGCGCCATCCCTTCTCGAGAACGGTCCGCCGCTGCGCAGTGTCGCCGACCTGTCGGGCCACACTCTGCTTGTCGATGACGTGACCGATATCGATGGGCTGGCGCCCACATGGCAGTTCTGGGCCAATGGGTCAGGCGTGACCCTGCCGAAACCCGCGCGGCTGCGCCGCTTCGGCCAATCCAACATGGTGGTGCAGGCAGCAGTGCGGGGTCTGGGTGTCGCGCTGGGGCGTTCGCCGCTGGTGATGGACGCGATCGCCGCAGGAGATCTCGTCAAGCCTTTCGGGACCGCTGTCGCCTCTCGCTTCGCCTATTGGCTGGTCTGCCCGCCAGACGCGCTGAAATCGCCGCGCATCGCTGCCTTCCGCGACTGGGTCCTGTCAGAGGCGGCCGATCATACCCGCTCGGTGGCTGACCACGGTTAAGCAGAGGCTGCCGCGCCAGACACGGCACCGGTCTTCTCGGACGCGATGCGCCGCTCGACCATCTTGCGAAACCGCATAGCCGCGGCGTCGAGACCGAGGTTCAGGTAGGGCGTGCGCGGAGCCTTCATGCCGCGATGCACGTCTTCCAGCACCACCTTGTCCTCGTTGAAGGCCATGGTGGCCCCCGCGAACATGCTTTCGGACATGGCCGTGTCGTCGGCACGCGCGTTGCGATGCTGGAACCAGAAATAGCGCGAGCGGTCGGCGTCCACCGGGGTCATGAAATTGTACGAGATGTTGATGAAGGCATCGTCGGGAAGCACCGCCTCCGGCCCGCCGGTGCCCGCGCGGGTGTAGACCGACATGTTGATGGCAATGGCGGGCATGCGCATTTCGTAGTGCTGAAGCCGGTCGCAGGCATCCGCATAGGGGAGGTAGGGCGCGTAATAGGGCGGCGCGGCACAGCCCGGAATCCAGCGCGACACGATCACCCGATCCGGGGCTTCGGACATGTCCAGAGGCAGATTGTCCGTGCCGCCGCCCGCAAAGGAGGTCAGGTGCACCCAGGCGACATGCGAAGGGTCCAGCAAGTTGTCTGTGATCCAGAGATAGTGGCAATCGATCTCGAGCGCGCCGCAGGCGGTGCGGCCCCAACCGGGATCATCATAGTTCGGGATGTCGAGCATCTCTGCCGGGTCAGCCAGCTCTGGCGCGCCCATCCAGAGCCAGACGAAGCCATAGCGCTCGATCACGGGGTAGGACGCGACCCGCGCCCGCCGCGGGATCGCATCGGGCTGGGTCGGCGCGGCGACACAGGTGCCGGAGCCGTCGAACGTCAGACCGTGATAGCCGCAAACCACCCGGTCGCCGACCAACGTCCCTTTAGACAGCGGCAGCTTGCGGTGCGGGCAGGCATCTTCAAGCGCCGCGACGCTGCCGTCGCTCCGCCGGAAGACCACGATTGCGTCGCCCAAAACGGTAAAGGCGGACAAAGCCTGAGAGATGTCCTGGCTTCGGGCACAGACGTACCAGGTGTTGCGAATGAAACCGTCGCTCTCCATGACATGCTCCCGGCAGGATCCGATCTTGCATTGGACATTAGGCCATGTCTTAGTTTTTCTAAAGCCGTTTTTGGCGTCGGCAGAAGGAAACCCGGGATGCCCGGACATATCGATATGCATGCGCACTACTACGGCGGCGGCCTCGTCGATTTCCTGACCGCCCGTGCCGAGCGGCCCTGCCTGCGCCCCGCGGATAGCGGCGGGCGCGAAATGCTGGCGATGAACGGCGCCTTTCCCTTCCTGCCAGCGCATTGGGATCATCAGGTGGGCCTGGCACAAATGGACACGGCCGGGATCGATCGGCGGATGCTGACCTTTCCCGGCGCGCTTTGTCTCGACGTGTTGCCAGCGGAAGAGGCTGCACCGGTCATCCGCGACTTCAACGATCACCTCGCAGACTTGGGCCGGGACACCGGCGGGCGGATCGTCGGGCTGGCGGGTCTGCCGCTGGCGGACATGGGCGCTGCGGCAGGGGAGATGCGCCGGGTGCGGCGCGACCTTGGCCTGCCGGGCGCGATCCTGCCCGCCGATTACTTCAACACCGTGGCAGAGGCGCGGCTTCTGACGCCAGTCTTCGAAGCAGCCAATGAAAGCGGCGCACTTCTGATGGTGCATCCGGGGCCACGCGTGGGCATGCCTCCCGCGCCCCCTGCCGCGGAGTTTGCGCAATACCGCACCTCGGCGGTGGCGCTGCAATCGCAGCTGGCGCAAGTTACCCTGACGCTGATCCTGTCGGATCTGCTGGACGCTTTCCCGCGCATCCGCTGGCAGGTCGTGAACCTTGGCGGCACACTGCCTTTCATCTTCGAGCGGATGGAGGCGATCGCACGCCACCGCTCGCCCGATGCCCCCTTCCCTACCGAGAGAATGCGGCGCATCTGGTACGACTGCGCTTCGCTCGGCCCCCGAGCGCTGGAAGCGGGCGTGGCGCTTTACGGTGCGGACCGGATCATGCTGGGCACCGACTGGCCGATTTTTCGCGAGGCGCCGGGCGACACAGCGCTGGACCCGGCACGCATCGACGACGATGCCCGCGCGCTGGTGTCATACGGCACGGCGGCGGCGCTCCTTGAGGCTGTGGCGACAGACGCGAAAGACTGAAGCCCGATACCGATATGCGCCTGCGCCGCGCGCTTGCGATGACGGTCAATAACGCGGTGCGCTTGGAGCTTGGGTATAATGACTTGGGTGTCCCCGCGGAGAACCATCACCTCTTGACCCGTGCAACCCGCCCATGCCGAACCGCCGCCGCATGACCTCAAACACAAACCGAACCAGAGCCTCCGTTACGAAAACGCGTCCGTATTCCGAAAAACTCTGACGACGGACAGGAGGCCGCTCGCTGTCAGCGCCTCGATCATCCCGATCGGATCGCCTCGGGCATCCTGGACGGAAACCCACCGTCTGTGGGTATGACGGACCTGCGCGATCCGGTGACGCCCGTTTGGGCCGAGCAGCGGGCACAGCTTGGCTACGACAGCCGTTGATACTCCCCCACGCGACCAATACCAGGCTGTTCCAAGTCAATGATTTGGAAAGGTTTTTTCTTTCCACAAAAGCAACATGGGCGCCACCGCGTCAAAGATTTGGATGCGAGGATGGGGAAAAATGGGGCCCGACAGCGTTTTACCCAGAACCGTGCTGGCGCTATAACCCTGAAATATATAGGGATTTTTAGACCACGGTCCGTTTGGAGAAAGGTCTCATTAGGCACGGTGGCTGAGGGAACGCGACTGGCAGCTAACCTTCTCTCGCCTCCAACACATTGATTCTATTTGGTTCCACCGTGGTTCGACACGTCAAACGCCACAAATGCGACTGAAATCCAACCGGCTGATGCACGCCGGCGTTGACATCCATCGCCACCAGACAAGGCGGATGTTCAGCCATGAACCTCGCGAACCGCGGCCGGGACAGCTACTTGCGGAAAACGACCGACCCGTCCGCCGCAGCCCCGTGCATCTGGAACACGTTCTTTGCCAGATCGACGCCGAGAATGGTAACCTCTTCCATGGATGCCCGCTCTTTCAGCTTGTGTTTCAACACCGCAAGCTTGGCACATTGCGATTCCGTATGGGGAGAGCGGCACCCACCCCATCTCTGCTCGTAAGTCACAAATTTAACCTGTTTTTAAAGGATATTCACACATTCAAATAGCATTTCGACCCAACTTGCCTTGCACCTCACGATACCTTCTTGAGAGTGCGTCAACCCACGTCCTGCATATAAAGAGCACGATACCACAGATCGTCCATCACGCGAATAACGAGATCAAGATCCAAGGGGTCATCTCGGTCGTCCGCCCCGGACAGTCGATACATGTCCGACAACAGAGTGTCGGACATGTTGATGACCGCGCGTGTCTTCATGCTCAGGAAGGCTAGGGTATCGTGATCAGGTACAATGGGCGCGCGCCTGGCCAGATCGCGGACGATCTTATCGGCCCAGATGCGGTTCACCGTCGCCATCCGTTTCGCGACGTCCGGATCTTCTCGCAACAGAATTTCACGCGCCTCAATCAGACGCGGGTTTCGGGCCGCCAACATCACCGAATAAGTGCTCGCGCGATGAATCGAGGCCTGTAGCCCAATGGACCGCCCGCCTTTGGGTCTGTGAATGCGCATCAAGGCCCAGTACTTGCGCAGAACCGCTTTGACGATGTCTGAACGGCTTGAAAAATAGAGATAGAAGGTGCCGCGCACCATGCCAGCCTGGCCGACCAGGTGATCAATGGTCAGGGAATCATAGCCCATTTTCTCAATCTCTCGAGCGGCGACGGCCAACAAAGTCGCCCGGGTGCGCACGCGCTTTCGACGCCTCTGCATCTTGCGAGCGCGCTCCTCCAGGATTTCCGCGACACTAAACCCTTCGGAAGCATAGCTAAATTCTTGCGGAGCCTTGGTGTGATCGAGTGACATGGAATTTTATTGACATAATGTCCAAATTTGGTCAACTTCAAAAAAATAAGACACGTAGTATAAAAATGGATGCAGAATGCAGGGATCGAGGATTCGTTTCGAGAACGTCACCAAAACGTTCGGACGGTCCGTGGCGCTGCGCGACTTCGATCTCGACATCGCGCCGAGCGAGTTCGTGACGCTGCTGGGCGCGTCGGGTTCAGGCAAATCCACAGCGCTGAATATCCTTGCAGGCTTCTCCGACGCCACTTCGGGCGAGGTTTACATCGGTGAGCGGCCACTCACCGGAGTTGCTTCCGAACATCGCAACGTCGGCATGGTGTTCCAGAACTTCGCCCTTTTCCCGCACAAGAGCGTGGCCGACAACGTGGCCTTTCCGCTCAGAATGCGCGGTGTAGCCCGGGCCGAGATTGAAAGACGTGTAATGGACGCGCTCGCCATGGTGCGCTTGGGCGAGTTTGCCGGGCGCAAGCCGGCGGCGCTGTCAGGCGGGCAACGGCAGCGGGTGGCCCTGGCCCGCGCGGTGGTTTTCGAACCGCCGGTGCTGTTGATGGACGAATGCCTTTCAGCGCTGGATCTGAAGCTGCGCCAGGAGCTGCAGGAGGAGATCAGGCGCATCCACCGCGAGATCGGCACCACGGTTCTATTTGTGACCCACGACCAGACCGAGGCGCTCACCATGTCCGACCGGATCGCGATCCTTGAAGGCGGGAGGATCGTGCAGATCGATGCACCCGAGGCGCTCTATGACCGGCCTCGCACCCGTTTTGTAGCGGGGTTCATCGGACAGTCTAACGTGTTCGACGTGGCTCCCGATGGCCAAGGCCGCGCCGCGGTGCCCGAGTTGGGGATCGAGATCGCACTGGACGACCCCAAGACCGTTGCGATCAACTTGCGGCCCGAACGCATCAGAGCCGTGACTGGAACGGCACCGGAGGGGTTGGCGACCTTCGAAGGCACGGTTGAGGACATAACGTTTTTCGGCCCCATCGTGGCGCAGACAGTGCGCCTGGCGTCAGGGCGCATACTGGAAATGCGCAGTCAGCGGTCAGGGCATGACGGGCTGCCTGCGCCCGGTGAAGCGATAACACTGGCCTTCGACCCGGCTGATGCCGCGCCGTTGGCCGTAGATTAAATCAAGTCCAAAGGGAGGAAACCCATGAAGTTGACGAAAATCCTTGCCGCACTAGGCCTCGGCACAACGCTTGTCGCCGCACCAGCAATGGCGGACGATGGCCTGACCTATGCCGGATCGGGCGGCGGTCTGGCTCAGGTCATGAAGGGCGTGTTCGATGATCCGTTTACCGCGGAAACCGGCATTGCCGTCAACGCGCTGGCCACGTCGGACCGCGCCTCGGCGATCAAGGCGATGATGGTCGCAGGCAAGACCACATGGGATGTGGTCGAACTGAATCCGATAGACTATGCTACCGCCTCGCTTTCCGGCTGGCTGCAACAGCTGGATTGGGCGGCGATCGACCCGAACAACGCCCTGCCCGACGAAGCGAAACTGCCTGATGCAGGAATAGCCGCGACGTTCTCGACGATCCTTGCCATCCGCACAGACAAGCTGCCGGCGGGCAAAGAGATGACCTCGTGGGCGGACTTCTGGGATGTGGACGCATTCCCTGGCGGGCGCGCTCTGCAAAACCAGCCGATCGACAACCTCGAATTCGCGCTGCTGGCTGAT
>CAZNMV010000166.1:0-7105 GCA_964573835.1 uncultured Aestuariivita sp.
TGGTCATCGACGGGCAGCGCCGGGTGATGCGCCTGACGCTCGGCGCGCTCGCCGCGCTCGAGGCGCGGCTGGGGGCGGGATCGCTCGTCGATCTGGCGGAACGTTTCGAAAGTGCGTCCTTCCGCACCAATGACGTGATCGCGTTGATCGAGGCGGGGCTGGAAGGCGGCGGCGGCCCGCTGGACCGCGCCGCCCTTGAACGGGCCGAGATCGCGGGCGGCCCGATGGCCGCCGCCCGCGCCGCGGCGGAGCTTCTGGCGCGCGCCTTCATGCTGCCCGAGGGGCAGTCATGACGGCCTTCGACTGGCCCGCGCTGATGCAGGCGGGGATGCGGGGCCTGCGCCTTGCACCCCGCGATTTCTGGGCGCTGACGCCCGCGGAACTGGCCCTGATGCTGGGGCAGACGGGCGGGCGCGCGCCGATGACGCGCGCGGGTCTTGCAGCACTTCAGGCGGCTTGGCCCGACAGACCGAAAGGCGGAACAGATGAGTGAAGGCGAAGGGATCGACCGGCTGGGCCTTGCCGCCGAAGGGTTGCAGGACAGCCTTTCAGGCGCCGCACAGATGGGCGCGCAGTTCCAGGCCGAGCTGCGCCGCGTGCGCGACGGCTTTGCCGCAACGGGGCGCGATGCCGCCACGCTCGAACGCGGGTTGTCGCGGGGGCTGCGGCGCGCCTTCGATGGCGTCGTCTTCGACGGGATGAAGTTGTCGGACGCGCTCGACGGGATGGCGCGCAGCATGATCAACAGCACCTATTCCGCCGCGATCCGCCCTGTGACCGACCATGTGGGCGGCCTTGTGGCGGGCGGTGTCGCGGGGCTGATGAAGGGGCTTTTGCCCTTCGAGAAGGGCGGGGGTTTCACGCAAGGCCGCGTCATGCCCTTCGCCCAGGGCGGCATCGTGACCTCGCCCACGACCTTCCCGATGCGCGGCGGCACCGGCCTGATGGGCGAAGCGGGGCCCGAGGCGATCATGCCGCTTGCCCGCGGGGCTGACGGCAAGCTTGGCGTGCGCGCCGCCGCAGGGCGGGCCACCACCGTCGTGATGAACATCCACACGCCCGATGTCGAAGGCTTCCGCCGCAGTCAGGGCCAGATCGCCGCGCAGATGGGCCGCGCCCTGTCGCGCGGGCAGCGCAACCGCTGAACCGGGGGGCACCCATGCAGTTTCATGAAATCAGGTTTCCCGCCGCGCTCAGCTTCGGGTCTTCCGGCGGGCCGGAACGGCGCACCGATGTCGTCACGCTCGCCAACGGGCACGAGGAACGCAACACCCCCTGGGCCCATTCGCGCCGCCGCTATGATGCGGGCGTCGCCATGCGGTCGCTCGACGATATCGAAACGCTGATCGCCTTTTTCGAGGCCCGGCGCGGCCGCCTGCACGGCTTCCGCTGGAAGGACTGGTCCGATTTCAAATCGTCCCGCGCCTCGGCCCCGGTCACCTTCGGCGATCAGGAAATCGCGCTGGGCGACGGCCTGCAGACGGTCTTTGCGCTGGTGAAGACCTACCGATCCGGCGCGTTCAGCTATGCCCGCCCCATCGCCAAGCCGGTGGAAGGCAGCGTGCGCATCGGCGTCGAGCATGACGAGATGCAGGAGGGCATCGACTATTCGGTCGATCCGACGACCGGCCTTGTCACCTTCGCCCGCGCACCCGATCAGGGCCAGTCGGTCACGGCGGGTTTCGAATTCGACGTGCCCGTCCGCTTCGACACCGACAGCATCCAGACCAGCGTGGCGAGCTTTCAGGCAGGCGACATGCCGAACGTGCCGGTGATCGAGGTGCGCGTGTGATGGCCGGGCCGGACCCTGCGCTTGCCGCGCATCTCGCCGGTGGCGTCACCACGCTGGCGCGGGCCTGGGCGATTATCCGGCGCGATGGCGTGACGCTGGGCTTCACCGACCACGACCGCGACCTTGCCTTCGACGGCGTCAGTTTCCGCGCAGAAACCGGCCTGACGGCGCAGGCGCTGCAGCAGACCACCGGGCTTTCCATCGACAATACCGAGGCGCTGGGCGCGCTCACCGCCGCGGGCATCACCGAGGCCGACATCGAGGCGGGCCGCTTCGACGGGGCCGAGGTGCGCGCGTGGCTGGTCAACTGGGCCGATCCGGCCCAGCGCCAGCTCCAGTTCCGCGGCACGATGGGCGAGATCACGCGCATCGACGGCGCCTTCAAGGCCGAGTTGCGCGGCCTGACCGAGGCGCTGAACCGCCCCCTTGGCCGGGTCTTCCAGAAACCCTGCACCGCCGTTCTGGGCGATGCCGCCTGCCGGGTCGACCTTGCCCAGCCGGGCTACCGGGCCGATCTGGCCATGGGCGACGGCGACGGGATCACGCGCTTTCTCTGGCCCGCGCTGCCGGGGTTCGACCCCGGTTTCTTCACGCGCGGGCGGCTTGACGTTCTGGGCGGCGCGGCGGCAGGCCTCTGGGGCATCGTCAAGGACGACCGCACCGAAGGCGGCCTGCGTGCGATCACGCTCTGGACGCCCCTGCGCGCGCGGGTCTCGCCCGGCGATCCGCTCCGCCTGACCGCGGGCTGCGACAAGCGGATGGAGACCTGCCGCCTCAAATTCGCGAACCTTCTGAATTTTCAGGGCTTCCCCGACATTCCGGGCGAAGACTGGATGCTGGCCTATCCCCGGTCGGGCCAGCCCAACACCGGGGGCAGCCGCAGATGAGGGCCGACATCGTGACCGAGGCGCGCCGCTGGCTCGGCACGCCCTACCGCCATCAGGCCTCAGCCCGCGGGGCGGGGGCCGATTGCCTTGGGCTGATCCGGGGCGTCTGGCGCGCGCTGCATGGTTCCGAACCCGAAGCCGTGCCGCCCTACAGCATGGACTGGTCGGAACCGCAGGGCGAAGAACGCCTCTGGGCCGCCGCCCTGCGCCACCTGCGGCCTGTCGGCACCGCGCGCCCGGGCGACGTGCTTTTGTTCCGCATGCGCGCGGGTGCGGTCGCCAAGCATCTGGGCATCCTGAGCGAAGACGGCGCGCATCCGCGCTTTGTCCATGCCTACAGCGGCCACGGGGTCATCGAAAGCACCCTGACCGCGCCTTGGGCGCGCCGCGTCGTGGCGCGGTTTTCCTTCCCCGAAGAGGTAAGCTGATGGCAACGATCCTTCTTTCCGCAGCAGGCGCGGCGATCGGCGGGTCGATCGGCGGCACGGTGATGGGCCTGTCTTCGGTCGCGATCGGGCGGGCGGTGGGCGCGACCTTGGGGCGCGCCATCGATGACCGCCTGATGGGGCAGGGGTCAGAGCCCGTCGCCACCGGCAAGGTGGACCGCTTCCGCCTCTCGGGCGCGGCCGAGGGCACACCCATCCCGCAGGTCTTCGGGCGTATGCGTCTGGGCGGGCAGGTGATCTGGGCGTCCGATTTCACCGAAACCGCCACCACCACCGGCGGCGGCGGCAAAGGCCGCCCCAGCACGCCCGCCGTCACGCGGTTCAGCTATTCCGTCAGCCTCGCGCTTGCGCTCTGCGAAGGCGAGATCGCGGGCCTTGCCCGCATCTGGGCCGATGGCGAGGAAATCGCGCCGCGTGACCTGAACCTGACGATCTATTCCGGCACCCATGACCAACTTCCCGACCCGGTGATCGAGGCGGTCGAGGGCGCCGGCACCGTCCCCGCCTATCGCGGCACGGCCTATGTGGTGATCGCCGATCTGAACCTCGAACGGTTCGGCAACCGCGTGCCGCAGTTTTCCTTCGAGGTGACGCGCCCCGTCGCGCCCGACGCGCCCGACGCGGCGGCGGACCTTTCGCGCGGGGTGCGCGCGGTGGCGCTGGTGCCGGGCACCGGCGAATACGCGCTGGCGACCACGCCGGTCTATCTGTCTGACCGGCCCGGCGCGCGCTGGCCTGCCAACCTCAACAGCCCCTCGGGCGACACCGATCTTGTCACCTCGCTGGCGCAGCTCACCGACGAAATCCCCAATTGCGGGGCAACCTCGCTTGTCGTGTCGTGGTTCGGCGACGACCTGCGCTGCGGGGTCTGCACCCTGAAACCCAAGGTCGAACGCCGCGCGAACGAGGGCACGAACGTGCCGTGGTCTGTCTCGGGTCTGCCCCGCGCGCAGGCGGACGAGATCGAACAGCAGGACGGCCGCCCGATCTATGGCGGCACGCCTGCCGACGCCTCGGTGATCGAGGCGATCCGGCACATGCGCGGGCAGGGCCAGAGGGTGATGTTCTATCCCTTCATCCTGATGGACCAGACCGCGGGCAACGGCCTGCCCGACCCGTGGTCAGACGCGCCTGACCAGCCGGTTCTGCCCTGGCGCGGGCGCATCACGACCAGCCTCGCCCCGGGGCGCGACGGCACGCCCGACGGCACCGCGCAGGCCGAAGCCGAGGTTGCTGCCTTCTTCGGCGCGGTCAGCCCCGCCCTTTTCGCCGTCGGCGACGGGATCGTGCACTACACCGGCCCTGCCAACGACTGGGGCCTGCGCCGGTTCATCTTGCATTACGCGGCCTTGTCCAAGGCGGCAGGCGGGGTCGATGCCTTCTGCATCGGATCGGAACTGCGCGCGCTGACCCAGATCCGCGGGGCCGCCCATTCCTTCCCCGCCGTCGCCGCAATGCGGGCGCTGGCGGCGGATGTGCGCGCGATCCTTGGGCCGGGGCCGAAGATCGGCTATGCCGCCGACTGGTCGGAATATTTCGGCTATCAGCCGCAGGACGGATCGGGGAACCGGTATTTCCACCTCGACCCGCTCTGGGCCGATGCGAATATCGACTTCATCGGCATCGACAATTACATGCCGCTGTCGGACTGGCGCGAAGGGACAGATCATCTCGACGCGCAGGACTGGCCCGCCATCCACGACACCGCCTATCTGCGCGCCAATATCGAAGGCGGCGAAGGCTATGACTGGTTCTACCACTCGCCCGAGGCGCGCGCGGCGCAGATCCGCACCCCCATCACCGATGACGCTCATAGCGAGCCCTGGGTCTGGCGCTACAAGGACATCCGCAACTGGTGGGAACACCGCCACCACGACCGCATCGACGGGCAGCGCGCGGCCGATCCCACGGCTTGGGTGCCCATGTCGAAACCCGTCTGGTTCACCGAATACGGCTGCCCCGCCATCGACAAGGGCACGAACGAGCCCAACAAGTTCGTCGATCCCAAGTCGTCGGAAAGCGCCTATCCCGTCTTCTCCGACGGGCGGCGCGACGATGTCATCCAGCGCCGCTATGTCCGCGCGATGCTGACCCACTGGGCCGAAGCCGACCGCAACCCGGTCTCGCCCGTCTATGGCGGGCCGATGATCGACATGGATAACGCCTATCTCTGGGCCTGGGATGCGCGGCCCTTTCCCTTCTTTCCCAACAATCGCGGGCTTTGGAGCGATGGCGCGAATTACCTGCGCGGGCACTGGGCCAACGGGCGCGTGGGCGCGCAGGACCTCGCGCAGGTCGTGGCGGCAATCTGTGCGCGGGCGGGACTGCCCGATGCGGATGTGTCGGGCCTTGTCGGGGTCGTGCGCGGCTATGCGGTGACCGATGTCACCGATGCGCGCGGCGCGCTGCAGCCGCTCATGCTCGCCCACGGCTTCGACGCGGTGGAGCGCGACGGGCGGCTGTCCTTCGTGATGCGGGGTGCGGCGCGCCCCGTCGCATGTGATGAAGGCGGGCTGGTGATCTCGGGCGAACTCGACGGTCGTATCACCCGTGCGCGCGAGGCCGAGGCCGAGCTTTCGGGCCGCGTCCGCCTGCGGTTCGTCGAGGCCGAAGCCGATCACGCCGTCCTCGCCGAGGAAGCGGTGCTGCCCGACGACGCCACCCATGCGGTGGCGACGAGCGATCTTGCCCTCGCGCTCAGCCGCAACGAGGCGCGCCAGATCGCCGAACGCTGGCTGACCGAGGCGCGCGTCGCCCGCGACACGATCCGCTTCGCGCTGCCGCCTTCTGCGCTGGGCCTTGGGGCAGGCGACGTGGTGCGCCTGCCCGCGCCGGACGGCGCGCCGCAGGATTTCCGCATCGACCGGGTGGAACAGGGCCCCTACCGGATCGCCGACGCGGTGCGCATCGATGAAGGGCTCTATCGCGGCGTCGATCTGCCCGATGGCCTGCCGCCCGTGCGCGCCTTCGTGCCGCCCCTGCCGGTGCAGCCCTTCTTCCTCGACCTGCCGCTTCTGCGCGGGGACGAGGTGCCGCATGCGCCCCATATCGCGCTCACCGCCGATCCCTGGCCGGGGGCGGCGGCGGTCTATGCGTCGGACCGGGACGAGGATTATGCGCTCGAACGCGTCGTCACCGCGCGCTCGGTCGTGGGCGTGACGGAAACCCTGCTGCAGGCCGCGCCGCCGGGGCGTTGGGATGAAGGCCCGGCCCTCGAGCTGCGGCTCATATCGGGGGCGCTGTCGTCGCGCCCGCGCGCCTCGGTCCTTGGTGGCGCGAACCTTGCCGCCATCGGCGACGGCACGCCGGGCGGGTGGGAGGTCTTCCAGTTCGCCGACGCGCAGATCATCGCGCCCGACCGCGTCTGGCTGTCGGGGCGGTTGCGCGGGCAGGCCGGCAGCGACGGGGTCATGCCCGATGTCTGGCCCGCCGGGTCATGGGTCGTGCTGCTTGACGGCACTCCGGAACAGATCGCGCTGTCGCCCGCTGAGCGGCGCGTCGCGCGGCATTACCGCATCGGCCCGGCGCGGCGGCCCTATGACGATCCGGCCTATGTTCACCTGACCGAGGCCTTCGACGGCATCGGCCTCAAACCCTTCGCGCCCTGTCACCTGCGGGCGCAGGAGGGGCCGGGCGGCGATCTTGCGATTGGCTGGATCCGCCGCACCCGCATCGACGGCGACAGCTGGGATTTGCCCGATGTACCGCTGGGCGAGGAGGGGGAGGCCTATCTGCTGCGCATCGTGAAGGACGGCGCGGTCCTGCGTGCGGTGGACCTCGCCGCGCCCTTCTGGGTCTATCCTGCCGCCCTGCGCACCGCCGACGGCGCGACCGGCGCGGTCACGGTCGAGGTCGCGCAGGTCTCGGCCCGGTTCGGGCCGGGGGCCTTCGCGCGGGCCGACCTCACGCTTTGATGCGCATCACCTGCGCCGATGTGGCGGCGGTGGCGCGCGCCGTCCTGACGCTGCCGTCCGAACGGC
>CAZNMV010000167.1:0-7052 GCA_964573835.1 uncultured Aestuariivita sp.
AGCAGCGCTTCCGCCGGGGGATTCAGCAGCCGGACACGCTGGTCGCGGTCGAGGCGATGGCCAGCGTCGATGGCCCGGGACTCGCCACCGCGACGAGGGCGGTGGCAAGGATCACGCTCAGGGACACCATAGTGCCAACTCCTTGTGACGGGTCGGACGGGTCATGGCCCCACATCCCGTATCGTGTGGTCGATCAGGTCGCGCGCGCAGGCGACGAGTGCCGCGTTCGACGGCGCGGGCGTGCCGCCTGGCAGGTCGAGCACATCCTCGAACCCGATGCGGGTGTCGAAGCCCAGCCGCGCCGCCTCGATCACGCAGGGCCAGGCGCTGCGCTCCTGCCCGTGCAGAAGGATGGGCGCGGTCACGCCGCGATCGCGCAGATATGCGATACAGTGTATCGCCTCGGCCCGCGCCTGCGGTCCCGGGACATCGCGCATCTCGATCAGGACGCGCAGGATGTCTGACTTGTTCGCCTCTCGGCAGAGTTTGCGCGCCTCGGCAAGCGACCAGACGCCTGCTTCGATGCCCACATCGCGGTCATGCATCATCTTCATCACCTCGATGCAGTCGGGCTCATTGAGGTTTACCGACACGTAATCGGGCAGCACGTCCCAGGCCTGCATCTGTGCGTGCCGCATCCGCCCGCCGGGGCCGATCCAGGCACCGGTGCCGAGACCGACCTTCATGCCCGGCACGGCGGCGCGGATCGCGCCCAGCGCGGCGGCGACATCGGCGGGCGCGAGACTTTCCGCGCCCGCCAGATTGCGGGGATGGACATGCAGCTCCTGCGCCCCGGCCTTGCGCACGGCGACGGCGTCGCGCGCAAGATCCTTCGGCGTGAGCGGGACGCCCGGCGCCTCCGCCCCGGTGCGCCCGCCGTTCAGGCAGGCCTGCAGCATGTCCCCTTGTGCCCCTGTCGCTTACATCTGGCACTCGGCCGCATAGACATCGGTGTGCCCGGTCAGGGCGGTGCCGATGATGCGGTTGGTGAAGACGTCGCCTTCCTGGATCACTTCGCGCACGTAGATGTTCTGCACCGGGTGATTGTTCGGCCCGAACGAGAACTCACCCCGGGTCGAGGCGAAATCCGCCTCCTTCAGCGCGGCGCGGAACGCGTCGAGATCGGCGACATCCGCCTTGCCCATGGCCGAGATCATCAGGTTCGCGGTGTCGAAGCCCTGGCTGGCATAAAGCGACGGCAGACGCCCGTATTCGGCCTGGAAGCTTTCGACGAAGGCGGCGTTGGTGGGATTGTCGATGTCCTTGCCCCATTGCGAGGTGTTCTTGACGCCCAGCGCCGCCGCACCCACGGCCTGCAGGATGCCCTGATCGAAGCTGAAGGCGGGGCCCACCAGCGGCAGGTCGACGCCGCTGTCGGCATATTGCTTCAGGAACGAAATCCCCATGCCGCCCGGCAGGAAGAAGAAGACGCTGTCCGCACCCGAGGCACGGATCTGCGCGATTTCGGCCGCGTAGTCGGTCTGTCCGAGCTTGGTATAGATCTCGCCCGCGAGGGTGCCCTTGAAGAACCGCTTGAAGCCCGTGAGCGCGTCCTGCCCCGCCGGATAATTGGGGGCGAGGATGAAGGTGTTGGAAAACCCTGCGTCATTGGCATAGGCGCCCGCGCCTTCATGCAGCGCGTCGTTCTGCCAGGCCACGTTGAAATAGTTCGGGTGGCACCCCTTGCCCGCCAGCGCCGAGGGGCCTGCATTGGGCGACAGGTAGAGCTTGCCCTGTGCGGTCACCGACGGCACCACCGCCATGGCGAGGTTCGACCAGATGATCCCGGTCAGGATATCAACCTGTTCGGCCTGCACCATCTTGTCGGCCAGCTGCACCGCGATCTCGGGTTTTTGCTGGTCGTCCTCGATCACCACCTCGATGTCGCTGCGGCCCGACTGCTTGACCGCCAGCATGAAGCCGTCGCGCACGTCGATGCCAAGGCCCGCGCCCCCGCCCGACAGCGTGGTGATCATGCCGACCTTCACGCCTTCGGCCTGCGCCGCGGCCGCCAGCGCCACCATGGATGCGGCGGCGAGCAATGTTCTGAGTTTCATCCGTGTTATCTCCCGTGTCTTGAGTTGTTCTGGGCCTTGTTGGTTTGCGGCGCCGCCCGTGCCCTTGTCCGTCACGGCGCCCTGATGTCAGTCTGCGGCCTGCCCGACCGCTCTGCAAGTCATCCCTGCCCCGCGTCCCGCAGGCGGAAGCGCTGGATCTTGCCGGTCTGGGTCTTCGGCAGCTCGGCGCAGAAGATCACCGATCGCGGGTACTTGTAGGGCGCGATCACCGCCTTGACGTGATCCTGCAGCGCCTTGATGAGGGTCTCGTCCCCCGAAACACCCACGCGCAGCACCACATGGGCCTGCACGATCTGGCCGCGCGCCTCGTCCGCGACACCGATGACGGCGCATTCGGCGACGTCCGCATGGGCCAGAAGCGCTGCCTCCACCTCGGGGCCCGCGATGTTGTAGCCCGCCGAGATGATCATGTCGTCATTGCGCGCGGCAAAGTGGAAATAGCCGTCTTCGTCCATCGTGAAGGCGTCGCCGGTGATGTTCCAGCCGTTCTGGACATAAGCCTTCTGGCGGTCGTCGGCGAGATAGCGGCACCCGGTCGGGCCGCGCACCGCCAGACGGCCCACCGTGCCCGGCGGCACATCGCGCCCGTCCTCGCCCACGATCTTTGCCTCGTATCCCGTGACCGGCTTGCCGGTGCAGGCCGGGCGGTGATCGTCGAAGCGGTTGGTGATGAAGATATGGAGCATCTCGGTCGCGCCGATCCCGTCAAGCATCGGCTTGCCGGTCTTCGCCATCCAGTCGTCATAGACCGGCGCGGGCAGGGTTTCCCCCGCGCTGACGGCGGCGCGCAAGGACGACAGGTCGGCCCCCTGCTCCATCGCCGACAGCATGGCGCGGTAAGCGGTGGGCGCGGTGAAGCAGACCGTGGCGCGGTAGGTCTGGATGATCTCGACCATGTTGGGCGGCGTCGCTTGTTCCAGCAGCGTCGCCGCCGCCCCGAAGCGCAGCGGGAAGATGGCAAGGCCCCCCAGCCCGAAGGTGAAAGCCAAAGGCGGCGAGCCCACGAAGACATCCTCGGGCGTGACACCCAGCACGTCCTTTGCATAGCCGTCCGCGATGATCAGAAGATCGCGGTGGAAATGCATCGTGGCCTTGGGGTTGCCCGTGGTGCCACTGGTAAAGCCCAGCAGCGCGACGTCGTCGCGGCCCGTCTTTACCGCGTCGAACCGCACGGGTTTCTGCAGGGCCAGACGGTCGAGTTCCGCGTCGTGGTTCGAGGTGCCGTCGAAGCCGATCACCTTTTTCAGGAAGGCCGAATCCTTCCCGCAGGCGACGATCTCGTCCATCAGCCGCGTGTCGCAAAGGGCAAACTCGATCTCTGCCTTGTCGACAATCTTGGCGAGTTCCCCCGCCCGCAGCATGGGCATGGTGTTCACCACGACCGCGCCCGCCTTCGTCGCGGCCAGCCAGCAGGCGACCATGGCGGGGTTGTTCGCCGACCGGATCAGCACCCGGTTGCCGGGCTTGACGCCAAGGTCCTCGACCAGCGCATGGGCCAAACGGTTCGTCCAGTCCGCAAGTTCCTTGTAGGTCCGCCGCCGACCGTTTCCGATCAGCGCGGTATGGTCGCCGAAGCCCTTCGCGACCATCGCATCGGTCAGTTCGACGCCCGCGTTCAGGTAGTCGGGGTACTGGAACCGGTCGAGCAGGAAGTCGGGCCATTGATCCTTCGGCGGAAGGTTGTCGCGGGCGAAGCTGTCGGTATGGCCGGTCGGTCCCAGTGTCATGTCCTATCCCCCTGAAAGGGCCCCCAAGGTCTGGCGCGCGATCACCACGCGCTGCACGTCGGACGCGCCTTCATAAATGCGCAGCGCCCGGATCTCGCGGTAGAGGCTTTCCACCATCTGTCCCGTCCGCACCCCGTCGCCGCCGTGAAGCTGCACCGCCGCGTCGATCACCCGCTGCGCGGCCTCGGTCGCATAAAGCTTGGCCATCGCCGCCTCGCGCGTGATCCGGGCCGCGCCCTGATCCTTCATCCAGGCCGCGCGATAGATCAGCAGCGCCGCCGCGTCGATCTCGAGCGCCATGTCCGCGATATGGCCCTGCACCATCTGCAATTCGGACAGGGCCGCGCCCTGCACATGCCGCGTCGTCACCCGCGCCACCGCCTCGTCCAGCGCGCGCCGGGCAAAGCCCAAGGCCGCCGCCGCGACCGTCGACCGGAAGACATCCAGCACCGACATGGCGATGCGGAACCCCGCACCCGGATCACCGATCATCGCATCCGCCGGCACCCGCACATCAGTGAAGCGCAACGTGGCCAAGGGATGCGGCGCGATCACCTGCAACCGCTCCACCACCTCGAAGCCCGGGAGATCGGGCGTCACCACGAAGCACGACAGTCCCTTCGCCCCCGGCCCCTCGCCCGTCCGCGCGAACAGCGTGTAGACATCCGCGATCCCGCCATTGGAGATCCAGGTCTTCTCGCCGTTCAGAACGAAATGGTTTCCGTCGCGCGTCGCGGTCATGGTGGAATTGGCCACGTCCGACCCCGATTGCGGTTCGGTCAGGGCAAAGGCGGAAATCGCCCGCCCTTCCCGCGTCTTCTCAAGCCAACCCTTCTGCTCGGCCGAGCCGAAGAGCGAAATCGCCCCTGTCCCCAGCCCCTGCATGGCAAAGGCGAAGTCCGCCAGACCATCATGGCGCGCCAGCGTCTCGCGGATCAGGCAGAGCGTGCGGACATCAAGATCGCCGCCCGTATGCCGCAAGAACCCCGCCTGCCCGAGGTCTGCCACCAGCCCCCGGCAGGCCGCGTCGACGTCCGAATGATCCACCGGCAAATGCACCGCCGCCCAATCGTCCAGATGCCGGGCCAGATCGCGGTGGCGATCCTCGAAGAACGGCCAGTCGAGAAAGCTGCGGTCAGGCATCGGCGCACGCCCCCTGCTTCTTCTCGTCCCAAATACGCAAATCCGTCATCAATCGCCCTCGAAGACCGGTTTTTCCTTGGCGACAAAGGCGTTGTAGGCCCGCACGAAGTCTTCCGTCTGCATGCAGATCGCCTGCGCCTGCGCTTCCGCCTCGATCGCCTGTTCGATCGACATCGACCATTCCTGCGCCAGCATGGTCTTGGTCATCATGTGGGCAAAGTTCGGCCCCGCCACGATCCGCCCGGCCCAGGACTGCGCCTCGGCGTCCAGCGCCTCCGCCGCGACGAGCTTGTTGAAAAAGCCCCACCGCTCACCTTCCTCTGCGCTCATCGACCGCCCGGTATAAAGCAGCTCCGCCGCCCGCCCCTGCCCGATGATGCGCGGCAGGATCGCACAAGCCCCCATGTCGCAGCCCGCAAGGCCCACGCGGGTGAACAGAAACGCCGTCTTCGCCTCCGGCGTGCCGATCCGCAGGTCGGACGCCATGGCGATGATCGCGCCCGCGCCCACGCAGATACCATCGATCGCGGCGATCACCGGCTTGCCGCAATTGACCATCGCCTTGACGAGATCGCCCGTCATCCGGGTGAAGGCGAGAAGCTCCTTCATGTTCATCCGGGTCAGCGGGCCGATGATGTCATGCACATCCCCGCCCGAGCTGAAATTGCCGCCGTTCGACGCGAAGACCACGGCCTTCACCTCGTCGGTATAGGGCAGCGCGCGGAACCAGTCGCGCAACTCGGCATAGCTGTCGAAGGTCAGCGGGTTCTTCCGGTCGGGCCGGTTCAGCGACACCGTCGCGATACCCCCCTCGATCCGGCAGAGAAAATGCGTCGTGTCGGCCAGGCCCATGCCCTACCCCTCCCTCTTTCCAAGCGCGCCAAGGCGCTGCGTGATGTCCAGCGCCTCCTCGGCGCTGATCGCGGTCAGCGCCCGGTCGATCCAGGCCTCGTGTTCCGCCGCCTGCCGCGCGAATTCGGCGCGGCCCTTCTCGGTCAGGCGCACGGAAAAGGCCCGCCGGTCGCCATCGACCGGAGCACGCAGCACATGGCCTTCCTCAACCAGCCGCTCGATGATGCCGGTGACGTTGCCATTCGACACACGCAACACGCCCGAGAGTTCGCTCATCTTCAAGCCAGCGGGGTTGCGCGACAGGGCCGACATCACATCGAAGCGCGGCAGCGTGGTGCCATGTTCGACCCGCAGCTTTTCACGCAACGCGCCTTCCACCTCGCGCGTCACCCGCAACAGACGCAGCCAGAGCCGCAGCCGCGCCTTGCTGGCGGGCTCGACCCCGGGTTTCTCGCGGGTCAGCGTCATATCTCGCCCCCCGACACCGCCAGCGCATGCCCGTTCACCATGCTGGCCTCCGGCGAGGCGAGAAACCGCACCGCCGCCGCCACCTCGTCCACCGAGATCATCCGCTTCATCGGATTGCGCGCGACGATCTTCGCCGCCGCCGTGTCCCGGTCGAGGCCCGTGGCCTCCATCACGTTGCGGATGGCACCTTCCGCCATCTCGGTCTCCACGAACCCGGGGCAGACCGCGTTGCAGGTGATGCCCTTGCGCGCCACCTCGATCGCGACCGACCGCACCAGCCCCAGGACCCCGTGCTTGGACGCCACATAGGCCCCGATCCCCGCCCCCCCCTGCAGCGAGGCGGTCGAGGCCATGGCGATCAGCCGCCCGCCGGGTCCCATGCCCTTCATCGCTTCCCGGAAGGTCAGAAAGACCCCGGTCAGGTTGATCTTCATGACGTCGTCCCAATCCGCGAGCGCCATCTTCGCGATGGGCGCCGAGGGCGCGATCCCGGCATTGGCGACAACCACATCGAAGGGTTTGGCAAACAGCGCCGCCACCTGCGCCTCGTCCGTGACATCCGCGGTGACACAGGCCATGCCCCGCCCGCCATCGGTCTCCTGCAGGGCATCCATCCGCCGCCCGGTGATCGTCACATGATCACCCGCCGCCGCGAAATCCCGCGCCACCGTGCGCCCGATGCCCGACCCGCCGCCCGTGACCAGCACCCGCCGCATCAGCGCATCCACCGCAACTTCTTCGGGTCACAAATATCCCGCGGCGGGTGCGGGGGGCGCGAAGCCCC
>CAZNMV010000168.1:0-7028 GCA_964573835.1 uncultured Aestuariivita sp.
GCCTCGACCAGCGGGCGGCGCCAGCGGCCGTGATCGTCCAGCACGGCGCCCGGCACTTCGGCCCCCATCCGCAGGCTTAGGCCTCGCGCGTCATAGCCATCGTCGGTCTCGATCATCTCGATCAGTTGCGGCATGGGCAGCGTGTCGACGGGCAGGTCCGACCCGAACCATGGGGCGAGCAGCGCCGCCTGTTCCTCGCGCGTCAGCGCGCGGGCCTCGGCCACGCCGGGGGTCTGGCGCAGGATGCGCAGCGCGATCTCGGTCTGCAGCGCCATCTGGTCGGCAGGGGCGCTGATGCGGAGAGTGGCGCTGCGGGCCAGTTCCTCGGACCAGCGGTCGGCGATGCGGCCCGCGGCCAGCGACAGGGCCAGCGCGAAAACGGCCAGAAAGGCCATCGCCCCGGAGGCAAACAGCGTCAGCTGCGCGGTGAAGCCCGCGGGCGGCACGACGCGGTCGGACGGGGCTTCGCCACGCAGGATTTCGCGGATCCGGGCCAGCATCAGAGATCGGCCCCCGCAAGCTGGAGCCGTCGGTTGGAGATGCGCAGCACCCGCGCCTGCACCTGCGCCTTGGCGGCGCGGATCAGCTGCAGGTCATGGGTGGCGATCAGCACCGTCTTGCCCATGCGGTTGAGTTCGACCAGCAGACGCAGCAGGCGCTGCGACATGTCCCAATCCACGTTGCCGGTGGGTTCGTCGGCAAGGATCAGGTCGGGCGACATGATGACCGCGCGTGCAAGCGCCGCGCGCTGGCGTTCCCCGCCCGAGAGTTCCGGCGGCAGCGCGCCCCCCCGGTCGGACAGGCCCACCCAGCCAAGAAGCTCGGCCAGGTTCGCTTGCTCGTGGCCGAGGTCCATCCCCGACACCATCAGCGGCAGCGCGACATTCTCGGCCACCGGTATGTGGTCGAGGAAGCGGCAATCCTGATGGACCACGCCAATGCGCCGGCGCATCAGCGCCACCCCGTCGCGGTCGAGCGAGGGCACGTCCATGTCGAAGACGCGCAGTCGCCCCGCGGTCGGCAGAAGCGCACCGTAACAGAGCTTCAGGAAGGTGGTCTTGCCCGACCCCGACGGCCCGGTCAGGAAATGGAAAGACCCCGCCGTCAGCCGGACCGAAATATCGCTGAACAATTCTCCGCCGCCATACGAATACGAAACGTTGTCGAGGTCGATCACGGTCCATTCCCTGTTGTTGCAGGTTTTCTGCCCCAGCCGGGGCGCAGTTGCAATGGCGCGGCAGCGAACATGCCCGCAGCGGAAGGTTGCGCAGGATTTACCCCTTTCCGCTGCGCGGCGAAGTCCATATGCTACGGCGGCAGTGCGTCCATGCAAGCATGGCGCACAGTGTAATTGGGGTTCTCTGGTAGCGGAACTGATGCGGCTGACCTGTCCGAACTGCGGCGCTCAATACGAAGTGCCCGATGACGTTATTCCGGAAGATGGCCGGGACGTGCAGTGTTCGAACTGCGGCACGACCTGGTTCCAGACCCACCCTTCGGCCGCGGCACTGGCTGAGGGCGGTTTGCGCCGCAGCATCGACCCCCTGCCCGACGAGGACGGGGACGGGGACGGGGACGGGGACGACATGCCGCCACCGCCGCCCCGGAGCGAGGCCCCGGCACGGTCGGTCACGCCCGACGCCGCCGACATCCTGCGGCAGGAAGCCGAATACGAGGCGCGCATGCGCCGGGAAGAGGCGGGCGGGATCGAAACCCAACCCGATCTCGGGCTGGATGAAGCCGCCGACGACATCGAGCGCCGCGCCCGGCAGGCGCGCGAACGGATGGCGCGGCTCAAGGGTCCGGGCGCCGCGGTGGCGGCGCAACCCGCCGTCGAGACCGCACCGGTGCCGCCCGGATCGCGCCGCGACCGCCTGCCCGACATCGACGAGATAAACTCGAGCCTGCGCGCCCGGGCCGAACCCGTGGAACGGCCCACCGAAACCGACCCGACCAAGACCGTACCCCGCCGCAGCGGCTTTGCGCGCGGCTTTTCGGTGTCGCTGATCGTGGTGGTGCTGGGCGTTCTGGCCTATGCCAATGCGCCGCTGGTCTCCGCGACGGTGCCGCAGGCCGATCCGGCGCTGAACGCCTATGTCGTGTTCATCGACGGACTGCGGCTCCAGCTTGACGCGCTGGTGCAGCCCTATCTGCCGTAGCGTTCAGAACCGCTCCAGCAGCCGCTTGAGATAGTCGAGTTCGATCTCGGGGCGTTCGCCTTCGCCCGACCGGCGGCGGATTTCGTCGAGAAGATCGCGCGCGCGGCGATAGACGTCGTCGCCCTGCAAGAGGCCCTCGTCGGTGCCGATCGACCCGTTCGACCCCGCATTGCGGCCCAGCGGATCGCGGCCCGGCGCCTGCATGTCGGCGCCCTGCGTGCCCTGCCCCTGCTGACCTTGCTGCTGCTGGGCCATCGCCTCGCCCAGCGACCGCATGCCTTCGCGCAGCGCCTCCATCGCGTCGGACTGGCGGTCGATCGCCTCGGCCAGATCGTTTTCGCGCAGCGCGTCCTCGGCCCCTTCCATGGCGCGGCCCGCCCGGTCAAGTGCATCGCGCGCCGCATCGCCTTCTTCGGTGCCCTGTCCGGGCAACTGGCCCTGCTGGCGGCGCAGTTCATCGCGGAGCGCGCGCTGGCGTTGGGCCAGCGATTCCTCCAGCCCGCCCTCGCCCGGCTGGCCATCCTGCGCCTGACGGTCGCCGGGCGACTGGCCCTCGCCTTGCCCCTGACCTTGGCCCTGACCTTGCCCCGGCATCTGTCCGGGCTGCTGGCCCTGACCGGGCTGCTGGCCCTCGCCCGGTTCGCCGCCGGGGTTGAACTGGTCCTGCAGGTCGCGGAAGGCCTGATCGGACAGGCCCTGCTGGTTGCGCAGCGTCTCGGCGAGGCCTTCCATCGCGCGCTGGCCTTCGGACTGGCCCTGCCCGCCCTGCCCTTGCGTGACGCGCATGTTCTCCATCATCTGCTGAAGCTCCTGCAGCGCCTGCTGCGCTTCGGCCATGCGGCCCTGCTCCATCAGTTCCTGAATGCGGTCCATCATGCGCTGCAGGTCGTCCTGCGTCATCTGCATGCTGTTTTCGGACATCTGGGCGTCCGGGTCCATCGGATCGCCGTTCTGCTGTGCCTGTCGCGACAGCTGGCGGAGGTATTCATCCGTCGCCTCGCGCAGTTCCTGCATGAGTTCGGCGATCTCTTCGTCGCTGGCGCCGTCGCGCATGGCCTGGCTCAGCCGTTCCTGCGCGCGCCGCAGCCGTTCCAGCGCGTCCGACAGATCGCCCTCTTCCAGAAGGACGGCAAGATCCCAGAGTGCCTCGGCGATCTCGTCACGCACCTCGCCGGTCAGGCCGATCTGCGTCTGCGTCTCGAGCCGCCGCAAGATCACGCGCAGGCGCAGATAGGCGGTTTCCGACCGGAACAGCCCCTCGGGGCGGTGCGACACGGCACGCAGCACCTGCGCCACGCGGGTGGCGTTGTCACGGTTCCACAGCAGATCGCGCCGCTGTTCGGCGACGGATGCGGCAAGCGGTTCGAAAAACCGTCGCGCGGCAAGGCGCATGGCATAAGGCGCGGCCTCGCCCACGTTCCCGGCGGCATCGGTCGCGGTCAGCGTCAGGGTCACGGGCAGGTTCGCCCAAGGGTGTTTCGAGAAATCCTCGATCAGCGTTTCGTCGAAGGCGGCACGGTTGCCCGCAATCGGCATGGGCAGCGGAACGGTGACGTCGTCGCGCGGTTCGGGATCGAGCGCGAGGCCGTGGCGACGCTCGATCGCGGCGAGATCGAGCGCGAGGGTCGCCTCGCCCGTCTCGACGCCGTAATCGTCGGTCGCGGCAAAGGGCAGGGTAAGTTCACCCATCGCCCCGGTCTCGGGCGCGCCGGTGACGCGCAGTTCGGGCGCAGTGTCAGGCAGCATGGTGACCGACCAGGCGCGCCCGGCGGGGCCTTCGACGCGCACCTCGCCCGATTGCGCGACGGTGAAGTCCTGTACCGGGTCGGATGCGGGCGGCACTTCGCCTATGCGGCCCGAGACGGTCTCGGCCAGCGTGAGCGCACCCACTTCGCCGTAGAATCGCAAGGTGACGCGGCTGCCCTGCGGCAGCGACAGGGTCTCGGTCGCCACGTCGGCCAGGTAGATCGTCGGCAGGCCGGTATAGCGCGGCGGTTCGGCCCAGCCTTCCCAGGTAGGGCCTGCGGCGGCCTGCGCGGCACCGGGCGCCATGTCGGCCACGCTGCCCACGCGCCAGACCGACCCGAAGACAAGCGCGATGGCGAAGGCCAAGGCCGCGACATAGCGCAGGGCGTAAGGGTCGCGGTCGGCGATGCGCAGGTCGGGCCGCACGGGGCGGGCCTGCGCGGCGCGGGCGGCCATGCGCGCCTGATGCGCGCGCCAGACGGCGGCCGATGCGGCGTCATCCGCCCCGATCGCCTGATCGTCCATGAGCGCCTGGATCGGGCGGCCCGGCAGGCTGGCGTCCAGGCGCGCCAGCGCCTCGGTCCGGGTGGGCCAGCGGAAGCGGCGCGCGCCCCAACCGGCGGCGACAAGCGCGCCCAGCGCGGCCATCACCGCGCCACCCCAGACAGCCTCGACCGGCAGGACATCGTGCAGACCCAGCATCAGCGCCGCCAGCGCCAGCATCACGATGCTGAAGAGCGGCCAGAACCCGCGCAAGGCGCGCTCGGCCGCCATACCGGCGCGCGTCACCGCCAGCGGCAGGCGCAGACGGGTCAGGACGGGGTCTTGTCCGGGGCCGGGGCGAAAGGCCATTGCGGTCTCCGAGGGGTCTGCGCGCGGAATAGCGTCACAGCCATTCGGGAATGGTATCTCGATTGATCATTTCGTCAAAGGTCGGTCTTGCGCGGATAACCGCAAATTTATCGCCATCGACCAGAACCTCGGGCACCAGCGGGCGGGAATTGTATTCCGACGCCATGACCGCGCCATAGGCGCCCGCGCTGCGGAAGGCGACCAGATCCCCCGCTGCCACCGGCGGCATGGCACGCTGGCGGGCGAAGGTGTCGCCGGTTTCGCAGACGGGGCCGACGATGTCATAGGGGCGCTGTTCGGCCCCGGCGGCGGGTTCGGTCACGGGGATGATGTCGTGATGCGCCTCGTACATGGCGGGGCGGATCAGGTCGTTCATCGCCGCGTCAAGGATCAGGAAATCGCGCCCCTCACCCGATTTCACATAGATCACCTGCGACACGAGCAGGCCCGCATTGCCGACGATCAGGCGGCCCGGTTCGATCTCGATCTCGCAGCCCAGATGACCGACCGTGCGGCGCACCAGATCGCCGTAATCGCTGGGCAGGGGCGGCGGTTCGTTGCCGCGCGTATAGGGAATGCCAAGCCCCCCGCCGAGATCTAGGCGGCGGATGTCGTGCCCATCGGCGCGCAGCGCTTCGGTGAGTTCGGCGACCTTGGTATAGGCCGTCTCGAACGGGGCGAGATCGGTGAGCTGGCTGCCGATGTGGACGTCGATGCCCACCACCTCGATCCCCGGAAGGGCGGCGGCAAGCGCATAGACTTCGCGTGCCCGGGCGATGGGGATGCCGAACTTGTTTTCCGACTTGCCGGTGGCGATCTTGGCGTGGGTCTTGGCATCCACGTCGGGGTTCACGCGGATGGTGATGGGCGCGGCGGTGCCCATCGAGGCGGCGATGGCGCTGATCGCCTCAAGCTCGGGTTCGCTTTCGACGTTGAACTGCCGCACACCACCGTCAAGCGCGAGGCGGATTTCCGCCGCAGTCTTGCCGACGCCGGAAAAGACGATGCGATCGCCCGGCACGCCCGCCGCCTTGGCGCGCAGGTATTCCCCGGCCGAGACCACGTCCATCCCCGCGCCTTCGCGGGCGAGCGTCTTGAGGATCGCCAGATTGCTGGCCGCCTTCATGGCGTAGCAGATGAGGTGATCCATGCCCGACAGCGCCTCGTCGAAGAGGCGGAAATGGCGCACCAGCGTGGCGGTGGAATAGACATAGACGGGCGTGCCGACCGCAGCGGCGATCTCGGCCACCGGCACATCCTCGGCGAAGAGCGCGCCGTTGCGATACAGGAAATGGTCCATTTGCCTGTCAGCTCACCGGGCGCGAACGCAGGAAAAGGTAAAGCGGCAGACCGCAGCTCACCCCGATGCAGAAGGTCGCCGGGATCGCGATCAGGGCGATCCAGTTCCGGCGCACCGCCACTTCGGCGATGATGAAGACGCACAGCGCCACGGCGGCGATGGTCAGGTCCCAGACCAGTCCGCTGGTCGCGGCATTGACGTGCCAGGCGTCGACCATCGCCATGATGTCCCAGCCGTTCTCGTTGAACCACGCGACGAAGTAATACATCGGATGGATCGATCCCCAGATGGCCAGCGCCAGATAGATCATGCGAAGCGGCGACATGCTCAGAACCCCACGTTGAGCCAGACCGGGCCGCGGCCCACGGCAACCTGCCCATGCGGGCGCACGCCCGACTGGCTGACCGAGATGCCCACGCGGGCGTCCCCGCTGACGCGCACGCCGGTGCTGCCGTCCTGCGGTTCGGGCTGCTGCGGTTCGCCGTTTGCGCCGCAGGCGGCGAGGGCGATCACCAGCATGCAGGCCGCGATCATCCGTGTCATGCCATCCGTTCCTTCCACCGGGCGATCTGTGCGCGCACCTGCGCGGGCGCGGTCCCCCCGTAGGACATGCGCGAGTTTACCGAGTTTTCAACGCCAAGAACACCGAAGACATCCGCCGTGATCCCGGCATGGACCGACTGCATGTCGGCAAGGCTCAGGTCCGGCAGGTCGCAACCCTTGCCTTCGGCCATGGCGACAAGGCTGCCGGTGACGTGATGCGCGTCGCGGAAGGGCAGGCCGGGGACGCGCACCAGCCAGTCGGCCAGATCGGTCGCGGTGGAAAAGCCCGACCCGGCGGCGGCGGCGAGCGTCGCGCGGTTGGCATTCATGTCGCGCACCATGCCCTCCATCGCGGCGAGCGCCAGCATCAGGGTGTCGGCGGCGTCGAAGACCTGTTCCTTGTCTTCCTGCATGTCCTTGGAATAGGC
>CAZNMV010000169.1:0-7006 GCA_964573835.1 uncultured Aestuariivita sp.
TGCTTCACGTTCTTGGCGTGGGACGGCATGATCATCTTCATGAAGTCCTTGGCGATGCGGTAGCCGCCTTCGCCTTCCACCAGAACCTCGTCGATGTCGCGGTTGTAGAGATCGCGGATCGACCGCTTGATGAGATCGCCTTCCTCGTAGATCTTCGCGGGCGCGATGGATTTCAGCGTCAGCTCGCGGATCTGTTCCCACAGACGCTGCAGGTATTCGTAGTCGCGCTTGATCTCGGCCTTGGTGCGCTGCGACCCGGCGGTGCGGATGATCAGCCCCGCGCCGCGCGGCACGTCGATCTCGCCCGCGATTTCCTTGAGCTTCTTGCGGTCGGCGGCATTGGTGATCTTGCGGGAAATCCCGCCACCGCGCGCGGTGTTGGGCATCAGCACGCAATAGCGGCCTGCCAGCGACAGATAGGTGGTGAGCGCCGCGCCCTTGTTGCCGCGCTCTTCCTTGACGACCTGCACCAGCATGATCTGGCGCACCTTGACCACTTCCTGGATCTTGTAGCGGCGCGGGCGCGGCTTGCGCGGGGCGCGGATGTCCTCGACATCGTCCTCCTGCGCGACCGATTCGATCACGTCCTCGGGCGCAGTCGCTTCATCGCCGCCTTCCGCGCCTTCGTCGTCGGGTTCCTCGACCGGGGTCTCTTCGACCGTCTCCATCGGCGACAGGCCTTCGGGCGCGTTCTGCGCCTCGTCATCCTCAGACACGTCGAAGGTCTGCATGCCGTCGATTTCGGTCGTTGCGACGGCATCGTCCGACACGGCCTCTTCCGCCTTGGCCTTCGACCGGCCGCGCGACCGCGACCGGCCCGACCGCTTGGGCTTGGCCTCTTCGTCGTCGCGCGCGCTCTGTGCCTCGGCATAGGCGCGCTCTTCCTCCATCAGCGCCTCACGGTCGGCGACGGGGATCTGGTAATAATCGGGGTGGATTTCCGAAAACGCCAAGAACCCGTGCCGGTTCCCGCCGTAATCCACGAAAGCCGCCTGAAGCGACGGTTCGACCCGCGTTACCTTTGCGAGATAGATGTTCCCCGCCAGCTGGCGCTTGTTTTCGGATTCGAAGTCGAAATCCTCGACCTTGTTTCCGTCGACCACCACAACGCGGGTTTCCTCCGCGTGGGTGGCATCGATGAGCATTTTCTTAGGCATGTATCCTTGATGCACGACGTCAGGCGGGCCGCGCTACCCGGTGGGCGGGCGGGGCTGAGGGCGTGACTTGTCCGGGCGATATGAGACGCGGCGCGGTGCGGGGCCAGAAGGCCCTCGGAAAATCTTCCCGTCACTCGCACACGCGTCATCGCGGTTCGTCTCCGGCAGAACGCGTCTCGACGCGCCTGCCCATTCGGTCCCCGTTCCGTCATCCGTTCAGGGGCGTTGGGTCAGCCCCTCTCGGGGCCTAATCGGTCTGCCTGGGCGCGCGGAGCCCCTTGAGATGCGGGGACGCGGTCCTGACAGCGAATCTCTCGACCCGGGGCGTCGGCGGAAAAGCCGCTCGGTGTCCCGGTCGGGGGACCATAAGGGCAGCGCGGGGACAATGACAATGGGCAATCTGCGCGGCTATGTGGCCGCGAAGCAGTGCGTCGCCCTGCGCTCGGGTGTTTGAGCTACTGGCAACCTGTGCCATGCTTGCCGTGCTAAGATGGCTGTGTCCGAAACCGTAACAAGTCAAAAAAGTTGTCCCGAATGAGACTGCATGTCCAGATCGTCGCCCTGTTGTCGGGCCTGTTGTGCTTTGTTCAGCCGGTTCAGGCGCAAAACAATGCGCTTTTTGACTGCACCCGACTGCCCACGGCAAAGATCGCCGAGTGCGAAGGAAGAACGACGATCCTGACGGACGCTCGCGCGCAGATCGACAGGCTGACAGGATTGCTTGCTGTCTTGTCCAACCAGATGATTGCCGCCACGCGACAGCTTGTCGGGCTTCAGGACGCGATGGGGGATCAGGCCAGGGCCGTGATCGCGGACCTGCCCGAGAATGGCATGCTTGAGCCGAAGAATGCGGACCACATGGCGCTTGTCACCCGGATGGAGGAGGTGTTGAACTCTGCCGCGGGCCGCCTTGCCGCGGTCGGCACAGACAGCGCCAAAGCCACATCCGGCCAGATCGAAAAACTGATCTCGGACTACCGCCAGTTACATGCCACGTGGACGCAAGCAACCGCGACGCTGGCGCAGATGCGGGCCCATTACGACATCTACATTGCCGAACTGCTGGAAACGGCCGGCGCGGACATCGCCCCCCAGCCCGACGATGCCAAATGGGACACGCTTCGAAAGGCCGGCAGGCTTGCGCTCGAGCTTGAAGCTACGCGCACAGCGCTGGAATTCCTGAAAACCGTCTCGATGGCGCGCAGTGACTACTTAACGGGCAATTACGATGCCGCGATGCCGATCCTTGCTGAGGCCTGTGACCGGGGCATCACCTGCGCCGAAATGATCGACTTTCATGCGAAACGCGACGACGCCGCATCGCTGCTGCCGTTGGTGGGTAGCGTGCGTGCGCGCTGCGCAACGGACGACAGGGTCGTGGGTGACTGTACCGCGTTGGCCAGACTGCTTCTGAACGGCGGTCCGGGCGTCGCGGCCGAACCGACGAACGGTTATCTTCTGCATGTCACGACGTGCCGCGCCGGTGGCGATGAGAGCTGCCTCGCGGCAGCCAGGCTGGAACGGTCGGGCACGCAGATCAAGGCCCATCCTGAAAGCGCGCGCGCCCGTTATGCAAGCCTGTGTCTGTCAAAGGATGGCTGGGTTCGCAAGGTCGCCTGCGGGCATCACGGCGAAATGCTGATGAAGGGCGAAGGGGGTCCTGTGGACGCCGCGCGCGCCCGCGCTTTCCTGGCAATCTCCTGCAACGGCTCCGACGACCTTGCCCGCCACAGCTGCGCCGCCCTTGGTGACGCCCTGTTGCAAGGTCTGGGCGGCGATGTCGACAAGAGGGCGGCCTATGCGGCCTATACGCATGGCTGCCAGCCTTATTCCAACTTTCGCGCAAATGGGGCGGAATGCACCGCCGCGGCGCGGATGGATTTTCAGGGCGACATCCGGCCCGCGAACTGGGTCATCGCGCGGCTCTATCTTGAACGGGCCTGCGCGCTGGCCGATGGCGAAGGTTGCGCCCTTCTGGGATATGCGCTGGGTTATGGCGAAGGTGGCCCCAAGGATGAAAAGGCCGGGGCAGAAGCCGCTTTGAAGGGCTGTCGCGCAGACAACGGATACGGATGCTTCCTGACCGGCTTCTTCGCGGAACTCGGCCTCGGGACAGACAGGGACATGGGTTTGGCCGAACAGGCCTATGACAAGGCATGCCGACTGGACGATGCCCGCGCCTGCAGCAGTTACGTCGTTATCAAACTCAACCAGAACCGGGTCAGCAGCTCCGATGGAGAGAAAATCCTCCAACTCAGCCGCACAGGCTGTGCTGCCGGAGACGGGAAGGCCTGCAACAACCTCGGCGCCATCCATGTGCGCGGCCTTGGGCTGGCGCGGCCCAGCCGATCGCTGGGCGTGACCTATTTCCGCGAAGGCTGTCGCCTGGGCAACGAGAATGCCTGCCAGAACCTGAACACCATGCAATGAGCCGCCCGCAGAACAGCGATCACAGATAATCCGACCGCTGCAGTCCGTACTTCGCCATCTTTTCGTTCAGTGTCCGGCGCGGCAGGCACAATTCGTCCATCACGTTGGCGATCGACCCCTTGTGGCGGCGCATCGTGTTGTCGATCAGCATCCGCTCGAAGGCCTCAACGTATTCCTTGAGCGGCTTGCCTTCCGTCGTCATCACCGGCTGCATGTCCTCGTGATCCGACATCAGAAGCGACGCGATCGTCCCCGACCCGCGCCGCGCCTGCAGCACCGCGCGTTCGGCGATGTTGATCAGCTGGCGCACATTCCCCGGCCAGGGCGCCTGCAGAAGCTGCGCGGCCTCCTGCGCGCTCACCTGCGGCGCGTCGCAGCCATATTCCTCGGCGAACTGTTCCGACAGCCGCGTGAAGAGCGTCAGGATATCCTCGCCCCGCTGGCGCAGCGGCGGCACCGTAATGCGCAGCGCGGCCAGCCGGTAGAAAAGGTCCGGGCGCAGCGCATCCTCGGGCGTGCGATCCTGTTCCTGCATGTTGCAGATCGCGACGATGCGCGTCTCGGCCGGGGTGCCCTGTTCGTTGATCACGCTCAGAAGCCGCGCCTGCAGCCCCTCGGACAGCCGCTCGATATCTTCAAGAACCAGCGTGCCGCCGCGGGCCTCTTCGATAGCGGGCAACTGGGTGTCCTCGGGCCGCACCGGCCCGAAGAGCCGCTTGGCCAGTGCCGTCTCCTCATAGGCCGAGCACGAGACAAGAACGAACTTCTTGCCCGCCCGGCTGCCCACCGCATGCAGCGCATGCGCGACGAGGGTCTTGCCGGTCCCCGTCTCACCGTCGATCAGCACATGCCCGTCGGCCTGGCCCAGATCGAGGATATCCTCGCGCAGCCGCTCCATCACCGGGCTGGTGCCGATGAGCTTCTTCATCAGCATGCCGCCATCCGACAATTCGCGCCGCAGCGCGCGGTTGTCCATGGTCAGCCGCCGCGCGCCCGTGGCGCGTTTGGCCAGATCGGACATCCGGTCGGGGTTGAAGGGCTTTTCCAGAAAGTCATAGGCGCCGATGCGCATCGCCTCGACCGCCATAGGCACATCGCCATGCCCGGTGATCATGATCACCGGCAGCGCGCTGTCGCTGCCCATCAGCTTGCGCAGGAACTGGATCCCGTCCATGCCCGGCATCTTTATGTCCGAAATGACGATCCCCGGATATTCCGGACCCAGCACCTTCAGCGCATCCTCGGCGCAGGCGAAGGTTTCCGTGTCGTAACCGGACAGCGCCAGCCACTGGCTGATCGACTGCCGCATGTCCTTCTCGTCATCGACGATCGCGATCTTCATCGCCTTGGCCATGGCAAACCCTTTCCTGACTGACGCGCTATTCGGCCGCCTCGACGGTTTCTTCGCCCAATATGGGAAGCTGCATCTCGAAAACAGCCCCGCCCACCTGACCGTTGCGCGCGGTCAACCGCCCGCCATGGTCGTTCACGATCCCCGAAGAGATGGCAAGCCCCAGCCCGACCCCGTCGCCGGGCTGCTTGGTGGTGTAGAAGGGTTCGAACAGCGCATCGAGATCCTCGATCCCGGGGCCGTTGTCGCGCACCGTGAGCGTCGCGGTCTCACCGGCGGCGAGGATCACCTCGATCTCGGGGTTGCGCACCGATTTGGTGGCGTCGAGCGCATTGCGCAAAAGATTGATCATCACCTGTTCTATGCGCACCCGGTCGCCCAGCACCCGGACCGGCCCGTCCGGCAGGATGCGGGCGATGCGCACTTTTCGCTGGCGCAGCTGCGGCTCCATCATGGACAGGGCCGAAGCCAGCGCATCGCCCATGTTCACGGGCGCAAACTGCTGCCCGCCCTTGCGCGCATAGGACTTGAGCTGCCGCGTGATCGCCCCCATCCGTTCGATCAGGTCATCGATGCGCCCGAAGCTTGCCAGCGCCTCTTCCGGGCGGTTGCGGCGGAGCAGCAGCCGCGCCCCCGCCAGATAGGTCTTCATCGCTGCCAGCGGCTGGTTCAGTTCGTGACTGACCGCCGCCGACATCTCGCCCAAGGCAGCCAGTTTCGAGGATTGCGCCAGCGTCTGTTCGGCCACTTCGAGCGTCGCCTGCACACGTTCACGCTCGGCGATTTCCCGCTGGAGACGCGCGTTCAATGCGCGCAACTCCGCCGATTCCCGCTGGAACAGCACCATGCGCGACGCCGTCTTGCGGCTCAGGAAATAGAAAACCAGCGCCAGCAGGATCGCGAATCCCATGATCTGCAACGCCAGAACCCCGTTCACCCGCTCGCGGACCGAGGCATAGGTCGTATAGGACGTCATCCGCCAGCCGCGGAACGGCAGCCGCGCCTCGGACCGGATCACCGCCTCGCCCTGCAGGTAGGCGTCGGCGGGCAGCGCGGTCCAGTCGGCGGTGGCGCGGATGGCGCGTTCGATGGCCGTCTGCGGGGTCTGCAAGGCCAGCGCTTCGGCCTCGGTCAGGCCGCGCCAGCGCGGTTCGGTCGACAGGACGATGGTGCCCTGGCTGTCGGTGACGATGATCGCCTCGGTGAAGCCCGCCCAGGCGCGTTCGAACTTGGCCAGATCCACCTCGACGACGATGGCGCCCAGCACTTCGGAGCCGCTTTCGATCCGCCGCGAATAGGTGAAGGCATAACCGCCCGCCTCGCGCCGGATGGTGGAGAAGACAGTGGCGTTGTTGCGCAGCGCCTCGACGAAATAGGTCTCGGCCCCGTGCTGCGAACCAAGACGCAACCGGTCGGTCGCCGCCACGGTCCGCCCCTCACGGTCAAGCAGCATGAGCGAGGCCGCCCCGATCTCCTCCACGAAGGAGATCAGCCGCTGCGAGGAGGTGGAATAGTCGCGGCTGTTCAGCGCCCCGATCAGCGTGGGGTCGCGCGACAGAAGCTGCGGCACGATGGCGTTGCGGCGCAGTTCGGACAGGACGTTGCCGGTGTAAAGCGCAAGCCGCAGATCGGCCCGGTTCTTCGTCGCTGCGGTGAAGCGGTCGGTCAGCAGGCTGTTGGTGATCCACACCGTCGCCACCGCCGCAATCAGCACGCCAAGAACGGCCAGGCGCATCCACCACGCGCCCATGCGGGCGCTGGTCACATTCAGCGACCGCCCCGCCGTCGTCCCCATGCTGGTGTGATCCTCGGCCGTCATCGCCGCGATGTTACGCGCGGCGCAGGTCCGCGCCAAGCGCCTGACGTCACGCCGCGGTCAGCGCCCCTGCCAACGCGCGGAAAAGCGCCACCCCGTCGGTGCCGCCATGGCCCGCATCGGCGGCGCGTTCGGGATGCGGCATCATCCCCAGCACGCGGCGGTTCTCCGACAGGATGCCCGCGATGTCGTCGCGCGCGCCGTTGGGGTTCTCGACATAGCGGAAGGCGACGCGGTCCTCACCGCGCAGCC
>CAZNMV010000170.1:0-6998 GCA_964573835.1 uncultured Aestuariivita sp.
CGCCAAGACCCGAGGCTTCGGGCCGCTGGTCGGACGCGTCCGGGTTGGTCAGGACGCCCCAGTTGAACTGGAGCGCGAGAAGGCCGTCTTCGACCATGGCATCGGCGAGATCGAGCTGCGCGACCGAGATGTTGGTGTCGCGCTCGGCAGATTCACGGGTGACGCGGCCTTTCAGGTAGCCGTCGATGCGGCCCGTGGCGAAGCCTTCGAACCGGATCGTCTGGCCCAGAAGCGAAGGGTTGTCCAACACCATGTTGCGCAGCCGGGCAGGCGTGTCGCGCGAGATGAAGCCTGCCACTTCACGGTCGGTCACCCCTTCGGTCGAGATGCCGCGCGTGTCCAGATAGGCCAGAAGCTGTTGGTTCAGCAGGTTCGTATAGCCGATGGTGGTGACACGCATCATCTCGGCGCGCTCACGGTTGCCATTCGGGTCGAGCTTGTCGGCGTCGAGCGTCACGTCGAAGCTGAAGGTCGCCTGCTTGAACGCCGACACCCCGTCGGTGAAGATCGTCCACAGCATGATGAAGAGCACCGACAGGCTGAGCGCAATTGCGGCGATGCCGTATGCCTTGAACCGGGTCTCGGAGGCATTGCGGCGGCGCATGCGCACGTCCTGCGTCAGCAGCGATGATTTCGGGCGGCCCGTGACGGGACCGGCGGGAATGCCGCTGGCGGTTGCGTCGGTCATTCGTACTGCTCCCGGTACTTGCGCACGACCCAGAGCGCGAAGATGTTGAGCCCCAGCGTGATGACGAAAAGCGTCATGCCCAGCGCGAAGGCCACCAGCGTCTCGGGGCTGTTGAATTCGGTGTCGCCGGTCAGCTGGCTGACGATCTTGACGGTGATCGTCGTCATCGCCTCGAAGGGATTGAGGTCCAGCTTGGCGGCCGCGCCTGCACCCATGGTCACGATCATCGTCTCGCCGATCGCGCGGCTGGCCGCCAGCAGGATCGCGCCGACGATGCCGGGCAGGGCGGCGGGCAGGATCACCTGCTTGATCGTTTCGGATTTCGTGGCGCCCAGCCCGTAGGAGCCGTCGCGCAGCGACTGCGGCACCGCGTTGATGATGTCATCGGCCAGCGACGAGATGAAGGGGATGTTCAGCACCCCGATCACGATGCCCGCCGTCATCACCGACGACCCCGACGTGCCAAGGCCCGTGGGTGCCGCGAACCAGTCGCGCAGGAAGGGGCCCACGGTGACCAGCGCGAAAAGACCGAAGACCACGGTGGGGATGCCCGCGATCACCTCGATCAGCGGCTTGACGATCGACCGCACGCGGGGGGACGCGTATTCCGCCAGATAGATCGCGGTGAACAGGCCGATGGGCACCGCCACGATCATCGACACAAGGCTGATGTAAAGCGTGCCCCACAGAAGCGGGATCAGCCCGAGCTGGCTGCTGCCCTGGAAGGTCGGCTGCCATGTCAGGCCGAACAGGAAGTCTGCGAAGGGATACATGGTCGAGAAGCGGATCGTCTCGGACAGCATCGACACGACGATGCCGACGGTCGTGAGAATGGCGATTGTCGAGGCCAGCATCAAAAGGCCGAGGACCACCATCTCGACCCGGTTGCGGGCGCGCAGATCGCCCTTGGACATGCCCATGGCCCAGGCCAGGCTGCCCAGCGCCACGGCCAGCGTCAGAACCGCGCGCCACAATCCGCCGGTCGAGGCCAGCTCGCGGTAACGTTGCGCGGCCTCGAGCACCTGCGGCGTCACTTCGGAGCCCAGCGCCACGCCCACCGATGCCAGACGGTCGCGGACCGATCCGGCCTCGGCGCGGATCATCACGGCCTGCTCTTCGCTCAGCGCGCCCGCCGCCACGGCGATATCAAGCCCTTCGGCCACGCGGCGCACATCGGCCAGAAGCAGGATGCGCTGGCTGTCGTTCTCGAACTGCTCGGCGGGAAAGAAACCGGCCAGTTGCCGCTCGATCACGAGGGGCTGCGCGATCACCCAGAGGGTCAGAACCGCCATCGCCGGCACGAAGGCCATGATCGCGCCATGCCAGCCATAATAGGTGGGCAGGGAATGCAGTTTGCGGGGATTGCCGCCGACAGACGACAGCGCCCTGCCGCGGCCCAGAACGTACCCGGCCAGTCCGAGGACGAGAAGCACGGTGATCAGAAGGAATACGGACATTGCGGGCCTTGCAGGTCTGGAAGGAACGGCGCCCCGGGATGTCCGGGGCGCCGCAGAGGATCGTCAGATCAGTTGAGCGGACCCATGGGCGTGCGGTTGCGCACCATTTCCTGGATCGCGGCCAGTTCCGGGTCGGACACGAGGCCGTATTCGGCCAGCGGGCCGTTCGGGCCAGCCATGTCGTCGGACACGAAGAACTCGACATATTCCTGCAGACCCGGGATCACGTCGAGATGCGCCACCTTCACGTAGAAGAACAGCGGACGCGAGATCGGGTATTCGCCCGTGGCGATCGACTCGGTCGAGGGCGTCACGCCGCCCATGGTGGCGACCTGAAGCTTGTCGGTGTTGTTCTGGTAGAACGACAGGCCGAACACGCCGATGGCGTTCTTGTCGTTGTCGAGGCGCTGGAGCGTCTCGGTGTAGTCGCCGTCGATGTCCACGTTGCGGCCATCGGTGCGCAGCTTGGTGCATTCGCCGTTGGCGGCGCGGGACTTGGCGCGGTCGTCGGCGCCTTCGGCCACGGCCAGGAACAGTGCATGTGCGCCGGTTTCCTTGCAGCCCGCAATGATCACGCGGTCGTCGAAGACTTCGCGGGTGCCGTGCTTGGTGCCGGGCGACAGGACCAGGATGTCCTGTGCGGGCAGGTTCGCGTTGAACTCCGACCACTGGCTGTAGCCGTTCGGAACCATCGCGCCGTTCACGTTCACCTGTGCGGCCAGCGCGTTGTAGAGATCGCCCGGGGTGAAGGCGAAGGACGGGCCGTTCACATCCGACGCGAACACGATGCCGTCATAGCCGAAGCGGACTTCCATCACCTCGGTCACGCCGTTGGCGGCGCAGGTGTCCAGGTCGCGCTGCGAAATGCGCGAGGACGAGTTTGCGATGTCGACGGTGTTCGGGCCGACGCCTTCGCACATCTTGGCACGGCCGGCACCCGAGCCGCCCCCTTCCACGACCGGGGTCGGGAAGTCGAAGTTTTCGCCGAAGGCTTCGGCGACGATGGTCGAATAGGGCAGCACGGTCGACGAACCGGTGATCTGCACGTTGTCGCGGGCCGCGGCTGCGGTTGCCGACAGGGCGGCGATCGCAAGCGCCGAAACGGTCAGTTTCATGTAGGACATGTTGTCTCCATGGATTTTTGAATTTCCGGGCCACCCGAGCGCGCAGCCTCGACCCTGCTGGTAGCCAGCTTGCATGACCCAAATGTATCGGTTTTGTAACAGTTTGATGAAAGGCGCCCCGCGGTCCCGGAAAGCCGACGGTTCCATTGCGGCGGCGGGCGTTTCCGGGAATGCTGCGCGCGGGTGCCGCAAGGCCCGGCTGGATACGGAAAGCCCATGGTAAACAACGCGCACAACCCCGTCCGGCGCGGCGGGCCGGTGGCGGCGACGCGGCGGTGCATGGCGCGCTATGCGCAGTTTTCGGGCCGCGCGTCGCGGCGGGAGTTCTGGTGGTTCTGGCTGGTTTGCGTGACGGGCCTCTGGGTCGCGCTGATCTTCGATTCGATTCTGCTCACGGGGGAGGCGTCGGCCGATTCGGCGGCCGGCAGGCAGACCGCGCCGGTCTTCTTGCCGGTGACGTCCGCCTTCGCGCTGGCCGTCGCGCTGCCGCAACTCGCGGTCGGCTGGCGGCGGATGCACGATACCGGGCGGTCGGGGCTGTTTCTGATCTATCCGCTGATCGTGCTGACCGGCATCGGCACTTTCGCGTCGGTGATGGGGACGACGACGTCCATCCTCTCGGGCGATCTTGCCATGCTGGTCTCGGATGTCGGGGATCTTGTTCTGGGGGTGGCGATCATCGTGCTGGCGCTGTCGCCGCTTCTGGTCGTGTGGTGGCTGACCCGGCCGGGCCAGCGGGGCGCCAACCGCCATGGCCCGCCGCCGGGGTTCTGAGCCGCTTCGCTTTGCCGCGTCCCCGCAGAGCCCCGGTTCGGTCTAGCATGCAGGCGGAAGCGCGAATGCCCCGTTTCGGGGCGCAGATGCAGGGCGGACTGCTCCGCCCGCCGACCGCGCGCCGGAAAGGATCGCTGATGCGAAGCAGCGTGCCTCCTGTTGCAGCAAATCTGTCCCGTGCCCCGGGCCAGGGTCTCGACCGCGACGCGCTTGACCGGGCGCGCGGGGCGATCCGTTCCCTGCCGCATGTCCTGCCTGCGGAGTCGGTCGTCACGCTGGCGCGCGAGGTGATCTCGCGCATGGCCGCACAGCACCGCAGCGTGCGCGCGCCCGATTGCCCCGGGGCCGAGACGATGGCCGAGGCCCTTGTCGCGGCGGACGAAGCGGCGGCGATGCGTCATGTGATGCGGCTTCTGTCGTCGGGGGTCGCGGTCGACGACATCTATCTTGTGCATCTTGCGGGCGCGTCGCGCCTGCTGGGCCGCTGGTGGGACGACGATGTCCTGTCTTCGTCGCAGGTGACGATCGCGGCGGCACGCACCTACGCGATCATGCGCGGCATCGCTTCGCGCCTGCTGCCGCCGAGCTGGCCTGACGGGCGGCATGCGGTCTTCGCCACCGTCCCGGGGGAACGCCACACGCTCGGCGTGTCGATGGCGGCCGATCTCTTCCGGCGCGAAGGCTGGCTGATCGACCTCATGGTCGGGCGCCAGCATGATGAACTTCTGGCCGATCTCGTGCGCACCGATTTCACCATCCTCGCGTTGTCGGCCAGCACGCCTGCGGTGCTGCCCGACCTCGCGCGTCTGATCGCGGCGGTGCGCATCGCCGCCCCGCATGCCCTTGTCTTGATCTGCGGTCGGCTTGTGCAGGAGCAACCCGACCTCTGCCGACGCAGCGATGCCGATGCCGCGACCGACGATCTTGCCGAGGCGCGCAGCCGGATGGAGGCGCATCTGGCGGTCATGGGCCACTACGCCCGTGCCCTGAAAGAGGAGACCCGCGAGCGGTGAGCCTGCCCCCCGAAGCCCCCGATCTGACGGCGGCGGCGCCTGTCAGGCGTCTGTGCACCGATTGCGGCCTGTCGCGCACCGCCGATCCCGGCCGCTGCGGCACCGCCTGCCAGTTCATCCAGCCCGACTACCCCGGGCTCGAGACGCAGACCCATGGCCGCGCCCGCGATCCGGGGCAGGGGGACGAGCTGTTCTTCGGCCCGCATCTGGCGATGCACCGCGCCTGGCTCACGCCCCCGCGCGAGGGCGCGCAGTGGAGCGGTCTGACCACGCGCCTGGCCCAGCGCCTGCTGGAAACCGGGGCGGTCGATGCCGTCCTGTGCGTCGTACCCGACCCGGAGGACCGCTGGCGCCCGCTTCCTGCGCTGATCACCGACCCCGCCGACATGGCGCGCGCGCGCGGCATGCGGATGGGCTATGCGCCGGTCCTTGCGCTGCTCGAACCCGCCATCGCGGCAGGGCACCGGCGCATCGCGATGGTCGGCATTCCCTGTCAGGTCTATGCGCTGCGCGCGATCGAGAAGACCCTCGGTCTTGAACGGCTCTATGTCATCGGCACGCCCTGTTCCGACAACACGACGACCGAAAACTTCCACGCCTTCCTCGCGCGGCTGACCGACCGGCCCGAGACGGTCAGCTATCTGGAATTCCGCGCCGATTACCGGGTGGAGATGCGGTTCGATGACGGGTCGGTGCGGCTGATCCCCTTTCTCAAGCTGCCGCTGTCGGACCTGCCTGCGGACTTCTTCCCGCTGACATGCCGGACCTGCGTGGATTATACCAACGCACTCGCCGACATCACCGTGGGCTACATGGCGGGCGAGGGCGAACAATGGCTGATCGTGCGCAACGAGCGAGGGGTCGAGATCCTTGCTGGGCTTGGCGACGAAGTGCGGCTTGCCCCCGTCGGCACCCGCGGCAAGCGCGAGAGCGCGGTGAAGGGCTTCATCGTGAACACCGAACTGGCGGCGGGCGGGCTGCCCCTGCGGCGCATGCCCGACTGGCTGCGCCCGATCATGGCCTGGCTGCAGCCGCGGGTGGGGCCAAGGGGTCTCGAATTCGCCCGCGCGCGGGTCGAGATGAAGGCGGCCGAGACGATCCTGCACCTGCGCCGGCAAGCCCCGGCGAAGATGAAGAACATGATCCCCGGCCATGTCTGGGCCATCGCCGCGCGCTACGGGCTGACGCCCGGGGCCGGCGAACGCCGCGAAGACACCCCGGCGGAGTGACGGCGGCCCACGCGGGATTTGCGTATTTGTGACCAAAAAGAAGAACGGGCGCGCAAGGGATCCCGCGCGCCCGTGTCAGGTTCAGCTCAGGCTCAGACCGCGATCTTGCCGCCGCCCTGCTTGGTCACCACCACGACCGAGGGGCGCGGCGGCATGGCGGGGTCGAAATCGGGCCAGCGGGTCGCCGGGTCCTCAAAAGTTGAATCGCGCTCGAAGCCCTTGAAGTCCTTGGTCCCGTCGGTGCCGGGGTGCTGGACGGCAAGGAACAGCGTCTCGGCTCCGGGCGTGAAGTAGGGCCCGCAAAGCTCGCCCCCCACCGGGCAGCGGTAGAAGAGCTTCGAATGGCCGCGCTTTTCGCCTTCGGTCTCGAGGCTGTAGAGACCGTCCGACTTGCCGGTGCGACCCCAGCCGCCGCCCTGGTCGGTCGAGATCCAGAGCCGACCATCGGCGTCGATGGCGCAGTTGTCGGGCGATCCGAACCAGCCGTTCTCGGAGGTGTCGGGATGCCACTGCGCCCCGACCTCGGCAATGGCCGGATCGCCGCAGAGCACCAGAATGGACCAGGTGCCTTCGGTGGCGGAATGGTTGCCGTCCTTTTCCTTGATCTCGATGATATGGCCGAAATTGCTTTCGGGCCGGGGGTTTGCCGCATCCACGCGGTCCGCCGGGCGGCGCGAGTTGTTGGTCAGCATGATATAGGCGGTGCCATCGCC
>CAZNMV010000171.1:0-6975 GCA_964573835.1 uncultured Aestuariivita sp.
ACGTGCCCATCGCGCTGCTGGCGCTGATCGGCATCGTGGCGCTGTCGGCGCTGGGGGTCGCGCCGATCCTCGCGCTTGCGGTGGTTGCCATGGCGCTGGTTCTCGTGACGCGCTGCATCGACGCGGACGAGGCCTTTTCCTTCGTCGACGGGCGGCTTCTGGCGATGATCTTCGCGATGCTCGCGGTGGGGGCCGCGCTCGAATCCTCGGGTGCGGTGCAGCTGATCGTCAACGCCATCGCGCCTGTGCTGCAGGATCTGCACCCGGTCCTTCTGGTCTGGGCGGTCTACATGCTGACCACGGTTCTGACCGAGCTTGTCTCGAACAACGCGGTCGCCGTGATCGTCACCCCCATCGCCATCGGTCTGGCCGAGGCGATCGGCGTCGATCCGCGCCCGCTGGTCGTGGCGGTGATGGTCGCGGCCTCGGCCGCCTTCGCCACACCCATCGGATACCAGACCAACATGCTGGTCTATGGCCCGGGCGGCTACCGCTTCAGCGACTTCCTGAAGGTGGGTATCCCGATGAACCTGCTGGTGGGGATAGCCGCCTCGGCCACGATTCCCTTCATCTGGCCCCTGTGACGAGGCAAACCTTCGAAGGTTTGCCCGCCCCGCCTCAGGCGATCTCGCGCGACCGGCCCGCGGCGCGGCCCGAGAAGAGGCAGCCGCCCAGAAACGTCCCTTCGAGCGCGTTGTAGCCGTGATAGCCCCCGCCCCCGAAGCCCGCCGCCTCGCCCACGGCAAAGAGGCCAGGGACGGGGTCGCCACCTGCCCCGATCATCCGCGCGTCGAGATCGGTCTGCAGCCCCCCCAGCGTCTTGCGCGTCAGGATCGACAGCCGAACCGCGATGAGCGGCCCGTTCGCGGGGTCGAGGAAGCGGTGCGGCTTCGCCGTCCGGATCAGCCGGTCGCCGCGATAGTTGCGCGCGGCCAGGATCGCCATGATCTGCGCGTCCTTGGAGAAGGGGTTGTCCACCTGCGCGTCCCGCGCCGCGATCTGCGCCTGCAGGTGGCCCATATCGATCAGGTCCTCGCCCGCGACCCGGTTCATCCCTTGGGCGAGCGCGGGCAGATCGCCCGCCACCACGAAATCCGCGCCATGGGTCTTGAAGGCCTCGACCGCATCGGTGGCGCGGCCCCCTGACAGAAGCCGCTGGCGCAGCACCGCGCCCCAGGACTTGCCGGTCAGGTCGGGGTTCTGCTCCGACCCCGACAGGGCGAATTCCTTCTTGATCACTTTCTGGGTCAGCACGAACCAGCTGTAGTCATACCCCGTCGCAAGGATCGTCTTCAGCGTGCCCAGAGAATCGAACCCCGGCAGCGCAGGGGGCGGCAGGCGGTTGCCCTTCGCGTCGAACCACATCGAGGACGGCCCCGGCAGCACGCGGATGCCGTGATCGGGCCAGATCGGATCCCAGTTGCGCAGGCCTTCGGTGTAATGCCACATCCGGTCGCCGTTGATGACATGGCCGCCCGCCGCCTCGGCGATGCCGCTCATCCGCCGGTCCACATGGGCGGGAACACCCGAGACCATGCGTTTGGGCGCGGGGCCCAGCCGCTCCGCAGGCCAGGCCTTGCGCACCAGATCGAGGTTTCCGCCGATCCCGCCCGACGCGACGATCACCGAGGCCGCCCGCAATTCGAACTCACCCGCCGCATCGCGGTTGCTCGGCGCCCCTCGGGGCGCGCGGTCATCGGCCAGGATCGTGCCCGCGACACCCGTCGCCGCGCCCGCCCCGGTCACGATCCGGTCGACCCGGTGGCGGAAGCGCATCTCGATCAGACCCGCCGCCGCATGGGCCTCGACGCGCCGGGTGAAGGGTTCGAGCACCCCCGGCCCCGTGCCCCAGGTCAGATGGAAGCGCGGCACCGAATTGCCGTGCCCGCCCGCGAAGCCGCCGCCGCGTTCCGCCCAGCCCACCACGGGAAACCAGCGCATCCCCATCCCGTGCAGCCACGACCGCATGCCCCCCGCGGCGAAGTCGAGATAGGCCTCCGCCCAGCGGCGCGGCCAGTCGTCTTCGGGCCGGTCGAACCCGGCGCTGCCCACCCAGTCGGCCCGCGCGAGATCGAGACTGTCGCGGATGCCCATGCGCCGCTGTTCGGGTGTATCCACCATGAACAGCCCACCCAGCGACCAGAAGGCCTGACCGCCCAGGTTCTGCGGCCCTTCCTGATCGAGAAGGATCGCCCGCTTGCCCCGGTCGCCCAGTTCCGCCGCCGCGACCAGCCCCGCAAGGCCGCCGCCCACGATGATGACATCCGCCTGATCCATCCCGCGTCCTCCCCTGACCGGCCCAGTCTAGGCGCGCCGCGCCGCCTGCGGCAATCGGCAAGACCCCGCCCTGCCGCCGGGTCAGCCCCGCCGCAAGACAAGCGCCGCGCATGGCTTGATCCGCCCCGACGCCCCGGTCTATAGGGACCTCCTGAGGGCAAGATTGAAAAGGCGCGCGCCATGGCAGGCCATTCCAAATGGGCAAATATCCAGCATCGCAAGGGGCGGCAGGACCAGCTGCGCGCGAAGCTGTTCTCGAAGCTGTCCAAGGAGATCACGGTCGCCGCGAAGATGGGCGACCCGGACCCCGACAAGAACCCGCGCCTGCGCCTTGCGGTGAAGGAAGCGCGCGCCGCCTCGATGCCCAAGGACAACATCGAGCGCGCGATCAAGAAATCGCAGGGCGGCGACGCGGATGCCTATGAGGAAATCCGCTACGAAGGCTATGGGCCGAACGGCGTGGCCGTCATCGTCGAGGCGATGACCGACAACCGCAACCGCACCGCGTCGAACGTGCGGTCCACCTTCACCAAGAACGGCGGCAACCTCGGCGAGACGAACTCGGTCGCCTTCATGTTCGACCGCAAGGGCGAGATCAGCTACCTGCCCGCGGCAGGCGATGCCGACACGGTGATGATGGCCGCGATCGAGGCCGGGGCGGAGGACGTCGAAAGCTCGGACGAGGGTCACGTGATCTGGTGCGCGGTGGGCGATCTGGCGGACGTGGCCTCGGCCCTTGAAGGGGCGCTTGGCGAAAGCGAGACGACGCGTCTGGTCTGGAAGCCGGCGACGACCACGGAACTGGGTCTCGACGATATGCAGAAGCTGATGAAGCTGGTCGAGGCGCTGGAAGACGACGACGACGTGCAGCATGTCACCACGAATTTCGAGGCGTCAGACGCGGTGATGGCGCAGCTTTGACTGGCGTCTGAGGGGGGGGCGCTGCCCCCCGCGGCCCGTGCCAGGCCGCCCCCCCGGGATATTTGCGAACCCGAAGAAGCAGGGGAGCTGTTATCGCGCGGGCGGGGTGATGACACCGCGCTCGGTGATGATGAAGTCGAGGCTCTGATCCGTCGGCTCGAGCGGCAGAGAGGTGTCTTCCTGCGCGGCATAGGCGAAGCCGAAAGCGCGGGTGGGGCGGCGCGCGCGCAGGGCCTCGAGCGTGCGGTCGTAGAACCCCCCGCCATAGCCGAGCCGCCCGCCGCGGGCGTCAAAAGCCACCAGCGGCACGATGAGGATTTCCGGCTCCATCCAACGCGGATCGGCCGGGATCATCGCGCCGAAGGGGCCTTCGATGAGGGTGCAGCCCGGTTCCCACAACGCGAAGCGCAGGGGCAGGCCCGGGCCGTCGATCACCGGCACGCCCACAGGGCCATGGGCGGCGGCCTCTGCCATGGCCGGGGTCGGGTCGATTTCCGTGCGGATCGGCAGATAGCCCGACAGGGGCACGCCGCGATACCCCGCCAGCACCGCCGAGAGATGCGCGGCGGGTGCGGGCGGGCGCGTCTCATGCGCGGCCTTGCGGCGGGCGAAGGCCGCGCGGCGGGCTTCGGCCTTGATCTGCGCGAGGTCGGTCACAGGAGCACCGCCGCCGCCAGCCCGAGGAAGGCGAAAAAGCCCACCACATCCGTCACCGTCGTCACGAAGGGCCCCGAGGCGAGTGCGGGGTCGATGTCGAAGCGGTCGAGCAGGATGGGGATGACGATCCCGCCGAGCGCCGCCGCGACCAGCGTCAGAACCATGGCGATGCCGATCACGGCCGCCAGCATCGGCACCCCGAACCAGAAGCCCGCCACCAGCGCCATGACGAGGCCGAAGAGAAGCCCGTTGAGCGCGCCCACCGACACCTCGCGCCAGAGCACGCGCATGGCGTTCTGCGCCGTGAGGTCGCGCGTGGCGAGTGCGCGGACCGCCACCGTCATCGTCTGCGTGCCCGCATTGCCGCCCATCGAGGCGACGATGGGCATCAGCACGGCGAGCGCCACCATCTGTTCGATCGTCCCGGCGAACATGTCGATCACCAATGAGGCGAGGATCGCCGTCAGCAGGTTCACGGACAGCCACAGCGCCCGGCCCTTCGCGGCCTCTAGGATGGTGTCCGACAGGCTCGAATCCTCGCTGACACCGGCCAGGCGCAGAATGTCTTCCTCGTGTTCGTCGTCAAGCACGGTCATCGCGTCGTCGATGGTGATCTGGCCGATCAGGCGGCCTTCCTCGTCCACCACGGGGGCCGAGATCAGGTGATACTGGTTAAAGGCATAGGCGACATCGTCGGTGCCCTGCGTCACGGGGATGACGCGGAAGACCTCTTCGGTCAGGTCGCGCAGGGCCACTTCGCGGCGCGACCGCATGATCGAGCCCAGCGTCACATTGCCCAGCGGGTGCAGGCGCGGGTCGACCAGAACCACATGGTAGAAGGTGTCGGGCAGATCATCCGAGGCGCGCAGGAAGTCGATGGCCTCGCCCACCGTCCAGTGTTCGGGCGCCATCACCACCTCGCGCTGCATGAGGCGGCCGGCGGTATATTCGGGATAGGACAGCGCCTTTTCCACCGCCACCCGGTCGGTTTCGCCCAGCGCGCCGAGGATCGCGCGCTGCTGGGGTTCGCCCAGATCCTCGACCAGGTCGACGACATCGTCACTGTCCATCTCGCGCACGGCCTCGGCCAGCACCTGCGGCGTGAGGATGTCGATGACCTCTTCGCGGATCGATTCGTCGAGTTCCGACAGGATCTCGCCGTCGAATTCGCGGTCGTAGAGGCGGATCAGGTCCTCTCGGTCCTGCGTGCCGATCTGTTCCAGCAGGTCGGCGATGTCGGCCTGATGGAGCGGTTCCATCAGGTCGATCAGACCTTGCTGGTCGCCCGCTTCGACCGCGCCGAGGATCGCCGCGACCATGCGCCGGTCGAGACTGTAGGCGTCGTCCTCCGGCGCGGCGTCGGTCATGATGTCGTCGGTCTGGGCCATGCCTGCCTCCGCGCGGGTGCTGTCGGTGATTGACCCAAGTCTAGGCGAAGCACATGTCGGGAAACAGGCCCAATCCAAGGATTTACCCGGCGGTGGCGGCGGGGATAAGCTGATCGGCGGCGCATGGCGGAGAGAGCGGCGATGACGGGCACGACGATCCTCACGGGGCAGGTTCTGAGCCTTGTGCGCGACCCTTTCGCGGGGCCGCCCGAGGACACGATTCGCCTGGACGAGGCGATCGCGGTCAAGGCCGGGCGCATCGCGGGGACCGGCAGCCGCGCGGCGCTTTCGGCGGCGCATCCCGGCGCGGCGGTCGTGTCCTGCGGCAGCTCGGTGATCCTGCCGGGCTTTGTCGACACCCATGTCCATTACCCCCAGACCGCCATCGTTGCGAGCTGGGGCAAGCGCCTCATCGACTGGCTGAACACCTATACCTTCCCCGAAGAGATGCGCTTCGCCGATCCCGCCTACGCCGCGGATGTGGCGGGGCGCTACCTCGACCTTGCGCTCGATCACGGGACAACGGCGATGTGCAGCTATTGCACGATCCACCCCGAAAGCGTCGACGCGATCTTCGCGGCGGCCGAGGCGCGCGACATGGCCGTGGCGGCGGGCAAGACCTGCATGGACCGCAACGCGCCCGAGGCCTTGCGCGACAGCGCGCAGTCCGCGCATGACGACAGCGCGGCGCTGATCGCGCGCTGGCACGGGAAGGGCCGCGCCGTCTATGCGATCACGCCGCGCTTCTCGCCCACCTCGACGCCCGACCAGCTTGCCGCACTCGGCGCGCTCTGGGCGGCCAACCCCAGCTGCCTCATGCAGACGCATCTGAGCGAACAGACCGACGAGATCGCCTGGGTGAAGGATCTCTATCCGCAGGCGCGCGACTATCTCGACACCTACGAGGCGCATGGCCTTCTGGGCGCGCGCGGGATCTATGGCCACGCCATCCACCTGGAGCCGCGCGAGATCGACCGCCTGGCCGAAACCGGCGCCTCAGTGGCCCATTGCCCGACGTCGAACACCTTCATCGGCTCGGGGCTCTGCGATGTGACCGGGCTGCGCGGGCGGGGGATCGGGGTGGGGCTGGCCACCGACACCGGCGGCGGGTCGAGCTTTTCGATGCTGCGCACCATGGCCGCCGCCTACGAAGTGGGTCAACTGTCCGGCACCGCATTACACCCCGCACAGCTTTGGTGGCTCGCCACCGCAGGATCGGCAAATGCGCTGCATCTGGGCGGGCAGATCGGCACGCTGGCGACCGGGGCCTCGGCCGATCTTGTGGCACTCGATCTCGCCTCGACGCCCGCCATCGCGCAGCGCAGCGCGCGGGCCGGGGATATCTGGGAGGCGATCTTTCCCACGATCATGATGGGCGACGACCGCGCCATCGCAGGGGTCTGGGTGGCCGGGCGGCGCGTGCGGGGCTGAGCGGTTTGCGACGCGCAAACCGGACCGGACCCCGGCGCGGGGTCCGGGGCCTGCGTCAGGCTCCGCCCCGGTCAGTCCGCGTAAGGGGCGAGACGCGCCAGCGCCGCCGCGTGGATATCCGCATTTGCCGCCGCCAGCACCTGCCCGCCCAGATGCGCGGGGCCACCGCGCCAGTCGGTGACGATACCGCCCGCGGCCTCGATCACCGCCATCGGCGCCTGGATGTCATAGGCCGCGAGCCCCGCTTCGATGACAAGGTCGATCTGTCCTGCCGCCAGCAGCGCATAGGCATAGCAGTCCA
>CAZNMV010000172.1:0-6966 GCA_964573835.1 uncultured Aestuariivita sp.
GGGCCGCGACGTCCATGTCCACGGCTGGAGCCAGTGAAGTCAGATCCGGCAAACGGGCCCCTGCAACCCGTTGATTCATGTAAGGGCGATCAGCGTCCCAGCATGGGACGCGCCCCTCACGGATACTCCGTGACCTCGCCGCTCACATTGTCGATCACCATGAAGACATCGCCATAGGTGATCCCGGGCTCCACCCCCGTCCGCGCCCGGAACCGGTCGACCCAGGCCGCATCATGCGCCGCCTCCGCCGCCCCCCGGTCGGGCCAGAGATAGACGCCCATGATCTTCCCGTCTTCGCGCGTGACGAAATGCTTGCGGATCAGCTTTTCATTCGCCTGCCACATCGCCACGGTCGACCGCGCATCGGCAAGGATGTCTGCCTGCGAAAACCCCGCCGGGCAGTCGAAGGTCACGAATTCGATGATCATGGCGTTCCTCTTATTCGCGGATCACGACCCGCGTCATGTCCTTGCCCGCCGCCAGCACCTTCTCGAACAGCGCCGCCGCATGGTCGGGATGCAGCCGCACGCACCCCGCCGAGGCCGGCGATCCCAACCGGTCGATCTGGTCGGTGCCGTGGATCGCGTAGTTTCCCTTGAAGAAGATCGAATACGGCATCGGCGCATTGTTGTAGAGCGACGAGAAATGCCGCCGCTTCAGCAGATAGGGCGTGAAATCCCCCACCGGCGTCCGCTTGCCGGCCCGCGCGGTCGAGACAGGCCATTCATGGACAAGCGCATCCCCCTCCATCACCTGCATCCTCTGATCGGACAGATCGATCTGGATCCAGAGCGGTTGGGTGAAGCCCGTCCCGGCAAGTCCAAGCCACAGCATCGCCGCAAGCATCGCGGTCAGGGGGTGTCCACATTTCATGCGCCCACTCTATCGGTTCCGCGCAACCGGGCAAGCCCGCGCGAAAGCCCCCTTGCCTGCGCGCGGTCCCTGCGGCAGGCTCCGGCCTCATGACAGCCGACGACATCGCAGCCATCCTCGCCGACAACTTCGCCCCCTGGGTCCGCGACCTGTGCGTCGAGGTGGTCGAGGTCACGCCCGACGTCTCGACCTTCCGCATGCCGCTTGGCCCCCACCTCGCCCGGGTGGGCGGCATCGTGTCGGGGCAGGCGCTGGCAGCGCTGGCCGACACCTGCATGGTGCTGGCCGCCATCGCGAAGGCCGACCGTATGGTGCCCTTCGCCACCACCAATCTCGACACGCAGTTCCTGCGCCCCGGCGTCGGCCGCGCGATCCTGTGCCGCGCGCAGGTCGTGCGGGCGGGCAAGGCGCTCGTCTTCATGCAGGCCGAGATGACCGAGGAAGACAGCGGCAAGATCGTCGCCACTGCGACTGCCACGCTCTACGCCCCATGAAGGCGGTCGCGCTGGTCCTGATCGCGGCGCTGGTGCTGGCGGGATGCGGCCGCCCGATGACCCCCAACGAACGCGCCTTCGCGCAGAAAATCCACGGCGACGCCATCGATCTCGACCGCGTGCGGGTGGCCAAGGGCGCGCTGGTGGGCCAGATCACCTATCGCCGCCCGGCGCGGCCGCGCGTCACCTGCCGCGAACTCATCCTGCCGCCGCCACGGTCGGACATCGTCACTGCGCGGGCGGCGGCGGTGGTGCTCTTCAACCGCGTCCACTTCACCCGCGACTGGTATCTCGACGACTACATGGCCCGCTATCCCGACCGGCTCTACCTGATCGAGGCCATGCTCTTCGCCCACGAGCTGACCCATGTCTGGCAATGGCAGAACCGGGCGGTGACCGGCTATCACCCCTTGCGCGCGGCGGGCGAACATGTGCGCAGCGACGATCCCTACCTGTTCGAGGCAGCACTCGGGCGCGACTTCCTCGATTACGGGTTCGAACAGCAGGGTGCCATTGTCGAGGAATACGTGTGCTGCCGCGCGCTTGCCCCCGACGCGGCGCGCACCAAGCGGCTGCACGACATGCTGTCGCGCGCCTTCCCGGTGTCGCGCCTGCCGGCGTCGCGCGAACATGACGTGGTCCTGCCCTGGAAGGACGCGGACCTGCGCGGCATCTGCGATTAGGACTGGATGCTTTCGAGATAGGCCAAGAGCGCCGCCAGATCGCGCGGCGTGGGCGTGAGGGTTCCGTCGATGTCGACGGGCACGGTCTCGCCGCTCAGGCTTGCGCCGAATTCGGGCATGGCCCGGCCCTCATGCGCGTCCTTGCTGTAGCCGTCGATGACGGAGAGCATGCGCGCCCGGGGAAAGGCACCGTCGTTGCGCGCAGCGATGGCGGTGAGGTCGGGGCCCGCCCCGCCCCGCGCATCAGCACCGTGGCAGGCCACGCAATTTGCCGCGAAGATCTTCGCGCCATCCGAGGCGACGGGCATTTCATTCGGCATCGCACAGGCGGTGAGAAGCACGGCGACAGGGACGAGGCCCGCGGGCCAGGGACGATGGGTCATTGCGACTGCAGGCTCTCCAGATGGGCGATCAGGTCGATGATGGGCTGACTGGTCAGGATCGGCCGACCGGACGGAGCCTTCATAGACGCATCTTGCCCTTCGAAGAAAGACCCGTAAACCGGCATCGGGCTGCCATGGCTGACCAGCGGGTCGCGCCCGTCGATGCGCATGACCACGCGTTCGGTCGGAAAGACGCCGCCATTGCCTGCGGTCAGCCGGGTCAGATCGGTGGGCTGGACCAGAAGCACCGCCGCCATGGGACCCTGACCTGTGGCCTCCCGCCCATGGCAGGTTGCGCAGTACTGCGCGAAAAGCGCAGCGCCTTTGACGGCATCCTGCGCCGTCGCGGCGCCGGGGGCCGCCAGGGCCAGCAAAACGGCCATGGCGACATGTGGGTGGCGGGTGAATGTCATGCTCGGTCCTCCCTTGAAACGCGTCCCCGGGCGGTGCCCGGAGGATCAGTCGGTGACCCCGCGCCACGCACCCGAGCTGCCGCCCTCCATCCCGGCCATGGCCCCGTCGGAGGGCTGCGGCGCGACGGCGACAAGCCCGCCGAGGGCAAGGAAGGGAATCAGCATCAGAAAAAGGCGCATGCGTCAGGCAACTTTCATTCGGGCTTTGCGCAAGGCTTGCTCAAGGCATGCAGCCGGACCATGATCCAGATCAAATCCATCCCACCCAAGAGGTTCCCGCCCATGGCCCATTACGCCGCCATCATGTTTCTCGCCGGGATGGGGATACCCCTTCTGGCCGCGCTGAACGCAGCGCTCGGCCGCAGCATCGGATCGCCCTCGGCGGCCGCATTGGTGCTGTTCTGCGTGGCCCTGCTGGTGGGGGTGATCGCCACGCTGATCACGGGACCCGGCGCGCTGGCCAAGGTCGCCACCGCGCCGCGGCACCTGTTTCTCGGCGGTCTCTTCGTGGCCTTCTACGTGCTGTCGGTGACCTATATCGCGCCGGAATTCGGGGTGGGCAACGCCGTCTTCTTCGTGCTGATCGGCCAGCTGGTCAGCGCCGCGGCAATCGACCAGTTCGGCCTGTTCGGCGCGCAGGTCAGCCCGATCAGCCTGACCCGCGCGGCGGGCATCGGGCTGATGGCCTTGGGGGTCTGGGTAACGCAGCAGGCCTGAGGCGGGGATCGCATCTTTCCCGTCGAAACCGGCCCCCAACGCACTATCTTCGCGCCAGCAAGCCAAGGAGCAAGCCCATGTCCGACACCCCCATCATCGCGCAGAAAGCCCCCTATCCGGTCGAGGTCACCGCCGGAAAGACCTATTTCTGGTGTTCCTGCGGCAAGTCCGCGAACCAGCCTTTCTGCGACGGCAGCCACAAGGACACGAGCTTCTCCCCCGTGAAGTTCACCGCCGAGGACGACCGCAAGGTGTTCTTCTGCGGCTGCAAGGCGTCCGCCAACGCGCCTCTGTGCGACGGGGCGCATAACCGGCTCTGACCTGCGGCAAGCCACCTCTGGCCCCGGCGCCGGCGGCAGCTATGTCCACGGGTATGAGTGATACATCCCACCCGACGCGTATTCTCTACAACGCCGAATGCCCGGTCTGCAGTTTCGAGATCGGGCATTACGCGCGTTATGCAGAAGGCCGCGCGCTGCCCCTACGGTTCGACGATCTGAACACCGCCGATCTGGCGCGCTGGGGGCTTGATGCCGATCAGGCGGCGCGGCGGCTGCATGTGCTGAAGGACGGCGCGCTTCTGTCGGGGATACCGGCCTTCCTGGCGCTCTGGGCAGAGATGCCGCGCTATCGCTGGCTGGGCCGGGTCGTCGGCCTGCCGGTCATTCGGCAGGCGGCGGAATTGGCCTATGACCGCGTGCTGGCACCGGTCATCTATCGCTGGCACCTTGCGCGGATCGCCCGCAGGCAGCCCTGAGCGCGCTCAGCGCCTGCTCAGTGGCGCAGAAGGGTGGCGGGATCGCCCAGAGGCGTCATCGCGCGCGCTGCCGGAGATCGGCCAGAAGATCGCGGTTGCGGCAATAGCCGGGCGTCGCCTTTTCCGGCGGATCCGCGGCTTCGGCCCGGGCAAGCCAGCCGTTGCAATGGGCCGGATCAGGGCAGCCCGCGCAGGCGATCACCGCGTCCGAGATCGTGTCGGGCGTGATGTGCCCGCGGTAAAGCGCTTCTTCCAGATCCACCCCGACCTGTGTCGCCATCCGGTCGACCCGGTCGGCCTGTCGTCTGAAATCCTGTGGCATCGCTGGTCCCCTTTCCGGTCACCCCGCATGAGATGAGGTTAGCGGCGCCGGATCAGATCCGCCTTGATCAAGGTCAAGCGCGGGTCAGCCCCGCAGACGCGCCACGGTCTGCTCCACGCGCTGGAAGCGTTCCGCATTGGGCGGATGCGTGCCAAGAAAGCGGTTGCCCGGATCGGGGATGCGGGCGAAGAACCGCGCACCGACCAGCGGATCATAGCCGGCCTTTGCGGCGATCAGGGTGCCGAGTTCGTCGGCTTCCAGCTCGAACTCCTTGGAATAGCTGCGCGCGCCGACGAAAGCGCCCAGGCGCTGAGCGGATTCGAGGGTGGCGGTGCTGCCCGTCGCGCTGGCCAGCCCCCCGAAGATGAGCGCGCCCGTCATCGCGTTGCGTTCCTGCCGGTCGAGATGGCCCAGGATGTGATGCGCCGCCTCATGCGCCATGACGAAGGCCAGTTCGTCGGAATTGCGCGCGTCGGCGATCAGCGCCAGCGTGAAGGTAATCACCGGCCGCCCGGTGCGGTCGCGGCTCTGGAAGGCGTTCACGGGCTGGTTCAGGCGGTTATCCACCGCGATCTGGAAGTCGCAGTCGACGTTGACGGTCAGGCGGCGGCATTCCGCTTCGGACACGGGTTCGAGCACGCGCACCACCTCGACGAAGTTGCGCGCGGCGATGTCCGCGGGCGGCAGCGGGCCGGAGGCCAGCGGCAGGGCCGACGGCGCGGGCAGCGGCGCGGGCGCGGCGCAGGCACCCAGCACGATCAGGGCGGCGACGGCCAGAACGGGGCGCAGAAGCGACATGCGGGGGTCTCCTTCCGGGGTCGGGCGATCCTTATCATATAGGCGCGCTGGCGACAGGGGCGATCACGCTTGCGCGCGCGGACGCGCCGCTTGCGAATCCCCGCGCACCCCGTCACGCTCGGACCCATGTTTACCATCGAACATGAATTCGACGCGACCGTGATCACGCTCATGGACGAAGGGGCCACGCCCCTGCAGGAAGACGTGATCATCAACAGCTTCGCCGAATGCGTCACGGTCGAACAATACGACCCGCGCACCGACAGCGTGCAGCGCATCACGCTCTCGCCCGAACAGGTGCGCGACCTGGCCGCCGCGCTGGACCTGCCCGAAGGCATCTATGCGCTGCGCCCCGACGCACGCGGAGACCGGACATGACCACGGGATTCTTCTGGGACGAACGCTGCTTCTGGCACGCGGGCGGGAACTATGCCTTCACCCTGCCCATCGGTGGGCTGGTCCAGCCCATGGCGGCGGGCGGGCTTCCCGAAAGCCCCGAGACGAAGCGTCGGCTGAAGAACCTGATGGACGTCACGGGGCTGACCGCGGAACTGGCGGCACAAGGCGCGGAGCCTGCGACGCGCGCCGATCTCTTGCGGGTGCACCCCGCATCGTACCTCGACGAATTCCAGCGCCTGTCGGATGCGGGCGGAGGCGAGCTGGGCCTGCGCACCCCGTTCGCGCGCGGCGGCTTTGAGATCGCGGCCTTGTCGGCGGGCCTGACCATCGCGGCGGTAGACCAGGTCTGGACCGGCGCGCTGGCCAATGCCTATGCGCTGTCGCGCCCGCCCGGGCATCACTGCCTGCCCGATTTCCCGAACGGCTTCTGCCTTCTGGCCAACATCGCCGTGGCGATCGAGACGGCGAAGGCCCGGCACGGGCTGGGGCGGGTCGCCGTGCTCGACTGGGATGTCCACCATGGCAACGGGACCGAGGCGATCTTCTACGACCGCGACGACGTGCTGACGATTTCCATACATCAGGAAGGCAACTACCCCCTGAACACCGGGGCGCTGGCCGATCGCGGCACCGGCGCGGGGGCCGGGTTCAACATGAACGTGCCCCTGCCTGCGGGCGCGGGCGACAGCGCCTATCTGGCGGTGATGGACGAAATCGTGCGCCCCGCGCTCGACCGGTTCCGCCCCGAGATGATCGTGGTCGCCTGCGGGTTCGATGCTGCGGCCGTCGATCCGCTGGCGCGGATGCTCGTCACCGCCGACGGGTTCGCGCAGATGACCGCGCGCATCCGCGACGCGGCCGCGGCGCATTGCGACGGCAAGCTCGTCCTTGTGCACGAGGGCGGCTATTCCGAGGTCTACGTGCCCTTCTGCGGCCATGCGACCATCGCGACGCTGGCGGGCAGTTCCATCACCGCGCCCGATCCGCTGGCCGAGACGCTGCGCGTGCGCCAGCCCGGCGCACGCTTCGACGCCTTCCTGCGGACCGAGGTCGCGCGCATGGCGGGCGACCTGCTGGGATAGGCACCCCGGCGCGCGCCTTGAAAACACGCCCGCGATGGCCGAGAT
>CAZNMV010000173.1:0-6963 GCA_964573835.1 uncultured Aestuariivita sp.
GCCAGATCGGTGAAGAACTGCCAGGCCACCCGGCCTGACCGCGACCCGCGCGTCGCCTGCCATTCGATCGCCTCGGCCCGCAGGGTCGCGGGGTCGGGCGCGAGCCCGAAGGCCGCGCAATAGCCGTCGATCATCGCCAGATACTGGTCCTGCGTGCAGGGGTGGAAGCCCAGCCACAGTCCGAAGCGGTCCGACAGCGACACCTTCTCCTCGACCGCCTCGGACGGGTTGATGGCGGATGAGCGTTCATTCTCGATCATGTCGCGCGGCATGAGATGCCGCCGGTTCGAGGTGGCGTAGAAGATCACGTTGTCGGGACGCCCCTCGATCCCGCCATCGAGCACGGCCTTGAGCGACTTGTAATGCTGGTCGTCATGGGAAAACGACAGGTCGTCGCAGAAAAGGACAAACCGGTAGGGCGCGGCGCGCAGATGGTTCAGAAGCCGCCCCACGCTCGGCAGGTCCTCGCGCTGCAATTCGACCAGCTTCAGATCCGGATGATCCGCCGCCAGCGTGCCATGCACCGCCTTCACAAGGCTCGACTTGCCCATGCCGCGCGCGCCCCACAGAAGCGCGTTGTTCGCCGGATACCCGGCGGCAAAGCGGCGCGTGTTTTCGAGAAGCGTATCGCGCGACCGGTCGATGCCCAAGAGAAGCGGCAGCTCGACCCGGTTGACCCGGGGAACCGGTTCAAGCCGGTCGGGCCCCACATGCCAGACGAAAGCGGGCGCCGCCGTGAAATCGGCGGCCGCGCCCGGCGCGGGCGCCATCCGCTCGAGCGCCTCGGCGATGCGGCTCAGCAGTTTCCTTCCGCTCACGCCTTGGGTGCCCCCTTGCCGTCGGCCTCGTCGAGGATCTCTTCCTCGTCGTCGAACCACAGCCCTTCCGCGCGCAAGTCCTTCTCGCGCTTCTTCTCGACACGGCGCACCAGCCAGATCGAGATCTCGTACAGCCCGTAGACCGCGGTGAACAGGATAAGCTGCGTCACCACATCGGGCGGCGTCACCAGCGCGGCCAGCAGCAAGATGCCCACCATCGCGTATTTGCGCACATTGCCCAGGCCTTCGGCGCTCACCAGTCCCGCCTTGCCCATCAGCGTCAGCAGCACTGGCAACTGGAAGCACAGACCGAAGGCCATGATGAATTTCAGTGTGATATCAAGGCTTTCATTCACCTTGCCGAAGAAGGTGATCGTGGGTGCCGAACTCGCCTCGGCCTGCGGCACGACGGCCGCGCCTTCGGGCAGCGCCTCGGCCGCGCCCGACACCAGCGTCGCGAAGATCGACGCGACATCGGCGAAGCCCAGAAAGAAGCTCATCGCCAGCGGCGTGACCACGAACTGCGCGAAGGACGCGCCCAGAAAGAACATCACGGGCGAGGCGATCATGAACGGCAGGAAGGCGTTCTTCTCACTGCGGTAGAGCCCAGGCGCCACGAAGCGCCACAGCTGGAAGCCGATCACCGGGAAGGCCAGCGCGAAGCCGAACACCATCGAGATGCGGAAGAGCGTAAAGAGGTATTCCTGCGGGCTGGTATACTGCAGCGTGGGCGACGGATCGCCCAGATCTCGCAGCGTCTCGACAATGGGTTCGAGCAGGAAGTTGAGCACATGCACCGCGATGAAATCGCCCTGCACGGGGATGAAGAAGACCGAAATGCCCACCAGCAGCGCAATGACCGACCGGATCAGCCGCGTGCGCAGCTCGGCAAGATGTTCGATCAGCGGTGCGGCGGTGTCGTCCAGATCGTCGGATTGGCTCATGTCTTCGTCTCGGGGGTCGCGGGGTTCAACGCCGCCTCGGCCGCGTCGGCACGCGCGGCGGCCTCGGCGGCCTCCTTCGCCTTGCGCTCGGCGGTGGCGCGGGCGGCAGAGGCCTGCGTCTTCTTCGCCTGCTCGGCGCGCTCGGCCGCCAGCTTGCCGGTCTCGCTTTCAGGGTCATAGCGGGTGGGGTCGACCGACCGCGTCAGGTCGCGCGCGGCCTCCTTGACGCCCTCCATCGCGCTGCCCACGGGGTTGGTGGCGGTCTTCAGCGTCCGCGCCACGTCCTTCACGCCCGCCTCGTCGGCGGCGTCGTTCATCGCGCGGCTGAACTCGCGCGCCATGCCCTTCGCCTTGCCGACGAAGCGGCCGACATTGCGGAACATGACGGGCAGGTCCTTGGGGCCGACGACGATCAACGCCACGATGCCGATGACCAGAAGCTCACCCCAGCCGAGGTCCAGCATGGGCGTTTACACCTTGTCCTTGTCCGTCTCGGGCGTGACGTCCTTGGCGGTGGCGGCCGCCTTGTCTTCCAGCTCCTCGGTGCCGTCCTTGACGCCCTTCTTGAAGGCGGTGATGCCCTTGCCGACCTCGCCCATCAGGGACGAGATCTTGCCGCGTCCGAACAGGACCAGCACGACGACGGCGATCAGAAGAAGGCCGGGAAGGCCGATGTTTCCAAGTCCCATCTCTTCAACTCCTCTGCAGGTGTCTCGGCGCGGGGAGCGGCCCCACGCAAGTCGGGCTCTGTCTGACCCATCCGCGGCGCGGGGGAAAGGGCGCAAGCCGCGCCTGCCCCGCCCCGGCACCCCGGAACGGCGGAAAATCCGGGCTTGGCACCGCCACCTGACAGGTTTATGTCAGTTGCCGCTCCCCTGACCGGGCTCAAGGACACAGATGCGCCGCTCCGACCGCCTTTTCGACATCCTCGCGCTGCTGCGCGACGGAAGGCTGCACCGCGCGCAGGACATCGCCGACCGGCTCGGGGTCTCGCTGCGCACCATCTACCGCGACATGGACACGCTCGCCGCCGGCGGCATCCCCGTCGAAGGCGAACGCGGTGTGGGCTACATCCTGCGCGAAGCGATCACCCTGCCACCCCTCACCCTCACCGCGGCGGAACTCGAGGCGCTCAATCTCGGCATCGCGATCGTCTCCGGCGCCGCCGACCCCGATCTCAAGGCGGCCGCCGCAGCCCTTGGCGACAAGATCGACGCGGTTCTTGCCGTGCAGGGCGTGGCGGAGGCGGATGCCTGGAAATTCGCCGCCCATCCCTTCGCGGATGCCGCCCGCGGATTTTCGCACATGCCCGCGCTGCGCGCCGCGATCAAGGGCCGCCAGAAACTGCGCCTGCGCTCCCGCGGCGGCGATGGCACCCTCGGTGACCGCGTGGTCCGACCGCTCCACATGGAATACTGGAACCGGGTCTGGACGCTCACAGCCTGGTGCGAGATGCGCGCCGACTTCCGCGTCTTCCGCGTCGATCTGATCGAGACGGCGACACCGCTGCCCGAGCTTTTCGTCGACGAACCGGGCAGGACCTTCGCCGATTATCGCGCAAGACAGGCCTGACGCCCGGCCCCAAGGTCACGATCTGCGTATTTGAAACGAGAAGAAGCAGGGCGCGCGCCCGGTGCTTCTTCTCGTCCGAAATACGCCGGGGGTGAGCGCCGCAGGCGCGAGGGGATTGTCCATTGTCCGCCATTGGTCCGAGGACAATGGACGATGCCCCCTGCCCTCCTCCTCAGTCAGCCGGAAAGACGAAGCACTTGTCGCGCCGGATCGTCAGCCACATCACCTTGCCGGGACCGGGCAGAAAGACCCCCGGCACCGTGACCTTCAGCACCGACCCGTCGTAATCCATGCGGAATTCCACAAGGCTTTCATTGCCCATGAAGCGCGCGCGTTCGACCACGCCGCGCGCCGCCGTGCCGTCCGATGCGGTGGGCGCCGGGCCCTTGCCGCCCCGGTCGAAATCGATGCGCACATGCTGGGGCCGGAAGACGATGTCGACCGGCGTGCCGTCGGGAATGCCGGGGGCCAGGAAGCGCCCGAAGGGCGTCATCGCCAGCGCCCCCTGCACCCGCGCGCGCAGCACGTTTGCATCGCTGAAGAAGGCCACCGCCGCGCGGTCCACCGGGCGGGTATAGACGTTGTAGGGCGCGCCGCGCTGCACGATGCGCCCGTCGCGCATCAGCGCGATCTCGTCGGCCATGCGCATGGCTTCCTCGGGTTCATGGGTGACCAACAGGACCGCGGTGTCCTCGGCCTTCAGCAGGTCGAGCGTGTCGTCGCGGATCCCGTCGCGCAGCCGGTTGTCGAGACCCGAAAACGGTTCGTCCATCAGCATGATGCGCGGGCGCGGGGCCAGTGCGCGCGCCAGCGCCACGCGCTGCTGTTCGCCCCCCGACAGCTGATGCGGATAGCCGTCGATGAAGCGGATCAGATCGACCCTGTCCAACAGATCCCGCACGCGGGCACGCTTGTCCTCTTTCGACCCCTTCAGGCCGAAGGCCACATTGTCGGCCACGCTCAGATGCGGAAACAGCGCGAAGTCCTGGAACATCAGCCCGATGTTGCGCCGTTCGGGCGGGACGCGGAAGATCGTGTCGCAGATGAGCTTTCCGTCGACCCAGATCTCGCCCGAATCCTGCATCTCGACGCCCGCGATCATCCGCAGCGTCGTCGACTTGCCGCACCCCGACGGGCCGAGCAGGCAAGTCACCTGCCCCGGCATGATCGTGAGCGATATGTCGTCCACAACGGCGCGCCCGTCGATGCGGCGCACAAGGTTGCGGATCTCCAGTCGGGGTGTCTGCGGCTGCACGCCGGCCTCTTCACAGTTTCCGATCAAAATGATCGGGCTTTCCGGCAGATAGCAACCGCGCCGCGCAGGCGCAAGGCGCGCGCGGCGGGTTGCGGGTCCTGGGATCAGATCGTGGCGTTGGTGCCGCCGCCATCCAGAAGGATGTTCTGGCCGACGATGAAGCCACCATGCTGCGAGCACAGGAACGCGCAGGCCGCGCCGAATTCCTCGACCGTGCCATAGCGGCGCGCGGGGATGGTGGCGGCACGGCGGGCGCGGGCCTCCTCGATCGGGATGCCCTCCTTCGCCGCCACGGGACCGTCCAGCGCATTGGCGCGGTCGGTCGCATGGATGCCGGGCAGGAGGTTGTTGATCGTCACGCCATACTGCGCCACCTGCCGCGAGGTGCCCGCGACGAAACCGGTCAGCCCCGTGCGCGCGGCGTTCGACAGGCCCAGCTGCGGGATCGGCGCCTTCACCGATTGCGAGGTGATGTTGATCACCCGGCCCCAGCCCTTGTCGATCATCTTCGGCAAAAGCGCGGTCATCAGCGCGATCGGCGTCAGCATGTTGGCGTCGAGCGCCTTGATGAAGTCGTCGCGCGTCCAGTCATGCCACATCCCCGGGGGCGGGCCGCCCGCATTGGTGACAAGGATGTCGGCATCCCCCGCCGCGGCCAGTACCTGCGCCTGGCCCTCGGGCGTGGTGACGTCACAGGCGATGGCCGTGACGTTCACCCCATGCGCGGCGCGGATGCTCTCCGCCGCGCGCTCCAGCGCCTCGGCGCCGCGGGCGTTCATCACCAGATCGACGCCCGCCGCCGCCAGCGCCTCGGCGCAGCCGAAACCCAGCCCCTTGCTCGACGCGCAGACCAGCGCGCGCTTGCCCCTGATGCCCAGATCCATGGCCTTGCTCCCTTGCCGTTTCCGTCTTGCGGCGAAGACTTAGACCGCGCGCGGCCGGGATGCCAGCAAAAGACCCGGGCGTTGACCCTGTCGCGCCACATTTCTACCCTAGGTCGTTGACCGGGCGCGCATGCCTGCCTGCCCGGGATCGAGCGAGAGACAAGATGGCCCAGCTTCACGCCCCCGTTCAGTCGGTGCAGGTCTTCCCGGCCGCGGCCTTGCGCGTCTCGGTCGGCGCGAACCAGGGCGACGGGATCGGGGTGCATGACGATCTCATGCCCGACGACATCTATGTTCTCGACGCAGGCGCAAGGCGGCTCCGGCTCGGGCTTGCCGCAGGCGAAGGCGGCTTCCGGGTGGCGGAGGACACCGCGCTGGGCCGGCCCGGGGCGGTCGTGCATCTCGACTGCGTGGTCACCTTCATGTCGCCCGACGGGCTGACGCAGGATGCCATCGTGCTTGTCGAACTCGACCCCGAGGGGCAGATCGGCGCCACCTACATCCTGCCGCTGGCCGATTTCGCGCCGCGCACCGACTACACCCTGGTCGGCATCGACGTCGCCGGGGCGGCGGCGGCCTTCGCCCGCGTGGCTTGCGTCTATTTCACCCGTGGCACCCATATCTCGCTGGCCACCGGCGAACAGCGCCGGGTCGAGGACCTGCGCGTGGGCGACCGCGTGCTCACCCGCGACGACGGCGTGCAGGCGATCCGCTGGATCGGCATGACCACATTGCGCGCGACCGGCGCGCTCGCCCCCATCGTGATCGAGGCGGGCGCGCTCAACAACGAACATGACCTCGTGGTCAGCCCCGATCACCGGCTCTTCATCTACCAGCGCGAAGACCGCATCGGCGCGGGCCAGTCCGAACTGATGGTCAAGGCGCGCCATCTTGTGAACGGCGACAGTGTCCGCGTGGCCGAGGGCGGTTTCGTGGATTATTTTCAACTGCTCTTCGACCGCCACCACATCATCTATGCCGAAGGCATCGCGGCCGAATCCATGCTGATCGACCCGCGCACGCGGCCTGCCCTGCCGCCCGAACTGCTCGACCGGCTGGCGCAGCTGCTGCCCGGCCATTCGCGCGGCGGGATGCACGGGCTGGACGTGCAGCAGGCGCTGCTCGAGCGGCCCGACGCCATCGACCTGCTGCGCCGCGCCTCCCTGCGCTGAGCCGGCTTCCGCCGGACCCCGGCCCGCCGCCTGTTCCGCCTTGCGACCGGGTCGCCCGTGGCTCATCCTGCGGGCGTTGCCGTCGACAGGAGGCCCCCATGTCCAGCGCACCGATCCTTGTGGCGACCGACATGTCGAACCGATCCGACCGCGCCATGGCGCGGGCGTTCCACATCGCGCGCGATCTGGGCGCGCCGGTGGTGGTGATGACGGTGCTCGACGACGCCATGCCCGCCGAGATGCTGTCCGATCTGCATGACCGCAGCCGCGACCGGCTCGAACGCTATTGCGGCACGCTCTCGGGCGGCGCGGTCCCCT
>CAZNMV010000174.1:0-6196 GCA_964573835.1 uncultured Aestuariivita sp.
GGTTTCCGAACAGTGGTGGATGCCCTATTGGAAAGCCAACTTCGAAGCGGAATCCGAATGAACGGAAGTCACCCTGCCCTTCGAACGCTTGAAGAAGAGCAGTGCCTACACAGGAGAGCTGTCCTAGTTTTGGACCTGGGGCGATTTGTCTTCGGTGCTCCGACTGAGCTACATGAAGTACGATGCAACCGCCGGGGAATTCGGACTGGAGGTGGACTGGATGCGGTTCAACCAGGCGCCGGGCGGCACCGCCGATCTGGTGGCGATGCGCGTGGCGCTGATGCAGGCCGCGCGCGACGACACCGATCTCGCCCGCGTCGATCTGGATTTCCGTCACCTCTTCGTCAGCTGGTTCAACCGGGGCTTTCTGGTCCTGCGGCGCATCACCTGGGAAAGCCCGGCCAACATCCTCGAGAAGATCATCCAGTACGAAGCCGTGCACGAAATCCACAGCTGGGCCGACCTGCGGCTGCGGCTGGAACCGCCCGACCGGCGGCTCTTTGCCTTCTTCCATCCGGCGATGCCGGACGACCCGCTCATCTTCGTCGAGGTCGCGCTGACGCGCGGCATCCCGGGCGCGATCCAGCCCGTGCTGGCGCAGGACCGCGCGCCCCTGCGCCCGGACGAGGCCGATACCGCCGTCTTCTATTCCATCTCGAACTGTCAGAGCGGGCTGCGCGGCATCTCCTTCGGCAATTCGCTGATCAAGCAGGTGGTCGAGGTCCTGTCGCGCGATGTGCCGAACCTGTCGGCCTATGTCACGCTGTCGCCGATCCCGGGCCTTGCCGACTGGCTGCGCGCCGAACCCGGCACCGCGCCGCTTTCCGATGCGGAAGCCGAGCCACCCGCCGACCTCCTGCGCGAGGCGGCGGCACTCTACCTTCTCGATGCGAAGGCCCCCGACGGACAGCCGCGCGACCCTGTGGCGCGGTTTCATCTTGGCAACGGCGCGCGGGTGCATGATATCCATGCCGGGGCGGATCTGTCGCCCAAGGGTCGGGCGCAGTCCTGCGGGGCGATGGTGAATTACCTCTACGAGATCGACCGGCTGGAACAGAACCACGAGGCATTCGCCTCGACCGGGGCGGTGGCCGCCTCGAAACCGATCCTGGCGCTGGCAAAGGATGCGCGCGCGCGCAGGACAAAGGACAAGACCAATCATGGCCAACATTCTCTATGACGCTCTCTTCGCCCCTCTCGCCAGCCGGGACGACGCCTTTCTGATCCTGCCCGACGGGCGCGAGATCGCGGGGCGCGACTTCCTCGCCATGATCCACCGCGCGGCGCATGCGCTGACCGCCTGCGGCGTCGCGCCCGGCGACCGGGTCGCGGTGCAGATCGCCAAGACCCCCGAGGCGCTTGCCGTCTATGGCGCAGCGGTGGCCTGCGGCGCGATCTTCCTGCCGCTCAACACCGCATATACGGCGGACGAGGTGGATTACTTCGTTGGTAACGCGACGCCGCGCCTGCTTCTGTGCGATGCCAAGGCCGCGCCCGCGCTCGGCGCTGTCGCCACCCGCCACGGCGCGCGCGCCGAGACGCTGAATGCCGACGGCGGCGGCAGCTTCACCGACCTTGCCGCCGGGCAGAGCGATGCCTTCACCGCCGTCCCGCGTGACGCGCAGGACCTGGCCGCCTTCCTCTATACCTCGGGCACGACGGGCCGGTCGAAGGGCGCGATGCTGACGCAGGACAACCTGCTGTCGAACGCCGAAGTGCTGACCGATTACTGGCGCTTCACGTCCGACGATGTCCTTCTGCACGCGCTGCCCATCTTCCACACGCATGGTCTGTTCGTTGCCACCAACATCGCGCTTCTTGCGGGCGCCTCGATGATCTTCCTGCCCGCCTTCGATCCGGGCGAGATGCTGCGGCTCATGCCGCGCGCCACGTCGATGATGGGCGTGCCCACCTTCTATACCCGCCTTCTTTCGGACGACCGCTTCACCCGCGATCTGGTCGCCCACATGCGCCTTTTCGTGTCGGGCAGCGCGCCGCTTCTGGCTGAGACCCATGTCCAGTTCGAAGCCCGCACGGGCCACCGCATCCTCGAACGCTACGGCATGACCGAGACGAACATGAACACCTCCAACCCCTATGACGGCGACCGCCGCGCGGGCACCGTGGGCTTTCCGCTGCCGGGGGTCGAACTGAAGATCACCGACCCGGCCACGGGCGCGACGCTGCCGCAGGGCGAGGTCGGCGTGATCGAAGTGCGCGGGCGCAACGTCTTCAAGGGCTACTGGCAGATGCCCGACAAGACGGCGGAAGACCTGCGCGAGGACGGCTTCTTCATCACCGGCGATCTGGGCCTGATCGACGCCGATGGCTATGTCCAGATCGTCGGTCGCCAGAAGGACCTGATCATCACCGGCGGCTTCAACGTCTACCCCAAGGAGATCGAACTCCTCCTCGACGACCAGCCCGGCGTGCTGGAATCGGCGGTGATCGGCGTGCCGCATCCCGATTTCGGCGAAGCGGTGCTTGGCGTGCTTGTTCCCGCCCCGGGCGACGCGCCCGACCTCGCGGCCATCGACAGCGCGCTGCGCGCCAGCCTTGCGCGGTTCAAGCAGCCCAAGGCGCTCGAAGTGCTGACGGACCTGCCGCGCAACGCCATGGGCAAGGTCCAGAAGAACGAATTGCGCAAACTCTTCACCGACCGCTTCGCCTGACGCCGCCCCCTCAGCGCGGCCTGGCGGACAGCAGCGCTGTCCTTGCGCGGACGCTATCAGACCCCTCTGACCGCCCCCTGTTGCGTCGTGCGGCCGGGAAGAGGGCCGGGGGAGGGATACTCAACCAGAGCCAGTGGCTTGAATTGTGCGCCTGCGTGTGTATGTGCGGTGTCGATAGGAGGAGCTGCCATGACAGACGACACGACGAAACCCGCCGCCGGGCGCAAGCGCGGTTCGGGTGTGCGGTATGTTTACGGCATTCTGCGCGACGAAATTCTGAGCCTCGAGCTTCCTCCGGGAGCGCCGATCGACGAAGTGCAGCTGTCGCAGCGCCTGTCGATGTCGCGCACGCCCATCCGCGAGGCGCTCGTGCGGCTGGCGAGCGAGGGGCTGGTGACCACGCTGCCCAACCGCTCCACCGTGGTGACCAATATCGACCTGCTGAACCTGCACGCCTTCTTCGACGCGATCACACTGATGTATCGTGTGACCACGCGGCTGGCGGCCCAAAATCACGAAGCGGCCGATCTTGGCCCCATCCGTGCGCGGCAGGAGGAATTCGCCGATGCGGTTGCGCGCCACGATGCGCTGGCGATGATCGCGACCAACCGCGAGTTTCACGCCGCTATCGCGGCAGCCGCGCGCAATCCCTATTACGAAAACCTGTTCCTGCGGTTGTTGGACGAGGGCCGGCGCTTGCTCCGGATTTATTATTCGTCCTTCAACGACCGGCTGCCCCATCGCTATGTGGTCGAGCATGAAGAGATCATCGCGGCCATCGAAGCGCGCGACATCGACCGGGCCGACGCGCTTGCCCGTGGCCATGCCGACCAGATCGTCACCCAGACCCGCAGCATGATTGCGCGTGACCGGCGGGTCGATATCCCGCTCTGACGAGCGATTTTTTGTCGACAAATAAAATACAAACGGTATTGTGAGGCGCAGCATGACTGACGCGCGCCCCCTTTGGGGCGGCCCATGCGCGATCTAGGAGACGACAGATGGACAACAGCATATTCTCGGGCTGCATTCCTGCCCTCATGACCCCCTGCACCGCAGATCGGAAACCGGATTTCGATGCATTGGTGAAGATGGGCACGTCGCTGATGGATGCCGGAATGCGCGGCGTCGTCTATTGCGGATCGATGGGCGACTGGCCGCTCATCCCGGATGAAGACAGGATGGAAGGCGTGGCGCGGCTCGTTCAGGCGGGGGTGCCGGTCGTTGTCGGCACCGGCGCGGTGAACACCGCAAAGGCGGTCGAACATGCAGCCCACGCCCAGAAGGTCGGCGCGCACGGGCTGATGGTCATCCCTCGGGTGTTGTCGCGGGGCATCTCGCCCATCGCGCAGCGCAACCATTTCAAGGCGATCCTGAACGCGGCCCCCGAACTGCCGGCGGTGATCTACAACAGCCAGTATTACGGCTTCGCCACCAAGGCCGATCTCTTCTTCGCTCTGCGGGCCGAGCACAAGAACCTGGTCGGCTTCAAGGAATTCGGCGGTGCCGCCGATCTGCGCTATGCGGCCGAAAACATCACCTCGGGCAATGACGATGTCGTGCTGATGATCGGGGTCGATACCAACGTGGTGCACGGCTTCGTCAATTGCGGCGCCTCCGGCACGATCACCGGGATCGGAAACGTGCTGCCGCGCGAGGTGCTGCATCTCGTGTCGCTCGCGCGGGCGGCCGCCAACGGCGATGCCGAGGCACGCCAGCGGGCCGAGGAGCTTGATGCCGCGATGGCGGTGCTGTCGTCCTTCGACGAAGGGCCGGACCTCGTGCTCTATTACAAGCACATGATGGTTGTGCAGGGGCATGACGAATACCGCCTGCATTTCAACGCGGACGATGCGCTTACCGACAGCCAGCGCGGCTATGCCGAGGCCCAGCTGAACCTGTTCCTCACGTGGTATGCGGAGTGGAGCAAGCAGGACGGCGCGGTCCGCAAATACGCGGCCTGATGGCAGCGGGGCGCGCGGACGATCAGTCGACCGCGTCCAGCCCGCCCGCCTGCAGCCGGTCGAGCCGGCTCATTTCATCAGCGGTCAGGGTTATGCCATGCGCTTCGGCCTCGGCGCGCGCCTTGAACCGGCGCTGCGAAGGCAGGCGGGCGCCCTGACCAAGGATCCTGTCGAACAGCATCTCGGCCCGCGCCAGCGGATCGCCGGGCCTGCCGGCGGCGAACCGCGCGGGGTCGAAGGCGAGGATCAGGTCGCCATGCCGGGGCAGAAGATGCGTGCCGCCCATGAGGTCGAGCGCTTCGGGGCTGGTCAGATCACCGATCATCACCCCGGCCAGAAGTTCGATCATGGTTGAAATCGCCGATCCCTTGTGCCCGCCGAAGGGCAGCATCGCACCGGCAAGCGCCGCGTCGGGGTCGGTCGTGGGCCGGCCGTCGGCATCCACCGCCCAGCCTTCGGGGATCGGCGTCCCCGCGCGCCGGTGCAATTCGATCTCGCCCCGCGCGGCGACGCTGGTGGCGAAATCGAAGATGTAAGGCGGGGCCTCGGCGCGCGGCCAGCCGACGGCGAAGGGGTTGGTGCCCAGCATAGCGGTGGTGCCTCCGGTCGGCGCGACGCTGGAATAGCTCGGGCACATCACCATCGCGGCAAGGCCCAGGTCGGTCAGCGCCTCGACCTCGGGCCAGAGGGCGGAAAAATGCGTGCAGTCGTTTATGACGAGCGCAGCCAGCCCCAGCGCATGTGCGCGGTCAGCCAGAACCGGCACGCCCATTTCGAACGCGGCGTTGGAAAATCCGCCCCGCGCGTCCACGCGAACGATGGCGGTATCGCCCTCGGTCAGCACCGGCACAGCGTCTGGCGACACCTTGCCTTCCTTCAGCGTGCGCAGGCAGCCCTCGATCCGGTAGATACCGTGCGATTTGCACGCATCGCGTTCGCCCGCCGTGATGACCCGGCCAAGCGCGCCGGCATGCAACGGCGACAGCCCGGCACGTTCGAAGATCAGGGTCACGCGGGCCTGCAGGTCGGCGATGCTGAGGGTCTTGTCGGTCATGAGGGCCTCGTTTCGGGGAGACGGGTTGTAAATCTGCATACACCTTGTATGCAAATAGAGGCCAATGCAAGCGACCACCCCCGTTGGTTCGGCCGTGGTCCTGCAGCTTTAAAGGGAGACAGGACATGAGTTTCGACCCGCATGGAAAGCATCTGATCGCCGGTCACTGGGTTGCCGGTGACGGCACGTTCCGATCCTCGCCGGCGACCGGCGCCGCGCATGAATACTCCATCGGGACGCCCGCGCTGGTGGACCGCGCCTGCGCGGGGGCCGAGGCCGCGTTCGATGCCTATTCCGCCACATCGCGGGCGGCACGGGCCGCTTTCCTCGACGCCATTGCGGACGAGATCGACGCGCGCGGCGATGCGATCACCGAGATCGGCAGCGGCGAGACCGGGTTGCCCGCCGCCCGGCTTCAGGGCGAACGCGGCCGCACCGTGGGCCAGCTGCGGCTTTTCGCCGGGCATATCCGCGATGGCGCCTATCTCGACCGGCGGCACGACGCG
>CAZNMV010000174.1:6206-6888 GCA_964573835.1 uncultured Aestuariivita sp.
ATCGCGCGCCGTTGCCGCGGCCCGATCTGAAGATGGTGCAGCGGCCGATCGGCCCGGTCGCGGTCTTCGGCGCATCGAACTTCCCGCTGGCCTTCTCGGTCGCGGGCGGTGACACGGCGGCGGCGCTCGCGGCGGGCTGTCCGGTGGTGGTGAAGGGGCATTCCGCCCATCCGGGCACATCCGAAATCGTGGCCGAGGCGATCCATGCAGCCCAACGCCGCTGCGACATGCCCGAAGGTGTCTTCTCGCTCATCCAGGGAGGGGACCGTTCGGTCGGGCAGGCACTGGTGCAGCATCCATGCATCAAGGCGGTCGGGTTCACCGGGTCGCTGGCCGGGGGTCGAGCGCTTTTCGATCTGTGCGCGCAGCGTGACGAGCCGATCCCGTTCTTCGGCGAACTGGGTTCGGTCAACCCGATGTTCGTTCTGAACGCGGCGGCCGCTTCACGGGCCGAGGATATCGGCACCGGCTGGGCCGGGTCGCTGACGATGGGCGCGGGGCAGTTCTGCACGAATCCCGGCATCGCGGTGATCCGCGACGGCGACGCCGCTGACCGGTTCACGCAGGCGACAGCCGATGCGCTGGCGAAAGTCGCGCCGCAGGTCATGCTGACCGACGGCATCGCGGGCGCTTTCTGCAAGGGGCGCGACCGGCTGGCTGCGTCGGCGTCGGTGCGTGCTGT
>CAZNMV010000175.1:0-6863 GCA_964573835.1 uncultured Aestuariivita sp.
CGGATCAACTGGGTCGCCCGGTCGGTGCGCCGGTCAAGGGGCAGGCGGCGCTGCTTTTGCCCTCGCAACCCCTGCCGCCCGATGCGCCGCAGCTTTTCGTCGACGGGCTGCACGTGATCGCCCATGCCGATGGCAGCGTCGCGGTCGGGTCGACCAGCGAACGCGACTTCGCCGACGCGTCGGCGACCGATGCGCAGCTGGACGACGTGATCGCCCGCGCCGTCGCCGCTGTGCCCGCGCTGGCGGGCGCGCAGGTCACCGACCGCTGGGCGGGCCTGCGCCCCCGCGCCCGGTCGCGCGCGCCGATGCTGGGGCCATGGCCCGCGCGGCCCGGGCATCTGGTCGCCAAGGGCGGCTTCAAGATCGGCTTCGGCATGGCACCCGCCGTGGCGCGGATGATTGCCGATCTGGCGCTTGAAGGGCGCGACACGATCCCGCCCGCCTTCCGGGTCGAAGCGTCACTCTGACGGGATGGCCTGCGCGCTCATGTGCTGGATGCCGCCTTCTCCCGCGACCCAGAGATCGCTGCCCGCCCGACAAAGCCATGCCTGCCGCCCAAGGATCAGCGGCGCGGTCGCCCGGAAGGAAAACCCAGACAGGGGGCCGAGCTGTGCCTCGGCCATCAGCATCAGAAGCTGCGCCAGAAGCGGCCCATGCACCACGAGGCCCGCATAGCCTTCGACCTCGCGCGCATAGGCCGCGTCATAGTGAATGCGGTGGCCGTTGAACGTCAGGGCGGAATAGCGAAACAGCACCGTCTCATCGAAGGCGACCGCGTCGGTCGCGTCGGCCGCGGGCGGCGCCTGCGGCGGCACGGGGCGCGGGGCGTCAGGGCCGGGATCGGCGCGGTAGACGAGGTCTTGCCATTCGGTCACGCGGGGGGCGCCGTCCTGCGTGATGTCGTGGCGCAGGGTGACGAAGCCCAGCCGCCCGCTGCGCCCGGTCTTGTGTTGCGCGGTCTCGACCCGGCTTGTCTTGGTCGCGGGGATGCCCGCCAGAACCGGCGCGTGAAAAGCCAGCCGCCCGCCCGCCCACATCCGGCGCGGCAGGCCCATGTTGGGGATCAGCCCGCCGACCTTCGGATGCCCGTCGCGGCCAAGGTCATCGGGCGGCCGGGGTGTCCAGAAATAGATCTGATGGAAGAAGGGCGGCAGCGGGTCGCCCGGACCCAGCGTGGCGGGCAGGCCAAGGCTTGTCTGCAAGGCGCGGGCGCGGGCGGGATCCATCGGATCGCTGAGGGTGTCGTGATCGTGCCCTGCGGATTTCATGGGAGTTGACCCTCAATCACCCGCCGCATCAGCGCGCGATCTCGGCCTTCAGGGCCTGCATCAGCTCGTCCAGCGTCTTGAGGTAAAGATCACCCGTCAACCGGTCGTCGGCGTCGAAGGCGTGGCCGCTGTCGGCAAGGTGCATCTCCGGGCCGGACAGAAGGCGCGGGCGGAATGGCACAAGAAAACCGCGCAGGATCATCTGCGCGCGTTCGCCCCCGGCGCGGCCCGCCGCCGCCGACATGACCGCGACCGGCTTGTCCCGCCAGGGCGCGCCCTTCGTCCTGCTCACCCAGTCGAGCGCGTTTTTCAGAACGCCTGACGGCCCCTTGTTGTATTCCGGCGTCGAGATCACGACCGCATCCGCCGCCGCGATCTGGTCGGCAAGCCGCTGCACGGCGGGCGGGATGCCCGTCGCTGCCTCCGCATCGCCATCATAGAGCGGCAGGTTCAGATCTGCCTCGGTGAACACCGCCGGGTCGAACAGGCGCGCGGCTTCGCGCACCAGCTTGCGGTTGGTAGATCCGCTGCCCAGCGAACCGGAAATGCCGAAGAGGGAATGACTGCCCATGATTGCCATCCTTGTCCTGTCCTTGCGCCAAGGTAAGGCCGGGGTCGGCAGGCGCAATGCCCCGCGGCGCACGAAGATTGTGCGCCGTGGGGCAGGCCCGTCAGGCGTTGGGCAGGATGACGATTTCCACCCGGCGATTCAGCGCGCGACCCTCGGGCGTGAGGTTCGAGGCGATCGGCTGATTCTCGCCCCGGCCGATGGTCTGGATCCGCCCGAAGGGCACGCCTGCGCCCATCAGCACATCGGCCACCGAATTGGCGCGCCGGTCCGACAGGCCAAGGTTGTAGCCCGCGTCGCCGGTGCTGTCGGTATGACCGATCACCTGAATCGTGGAGTTCGGATAGCTCAGCAGGTTCTGCGCCACCGCGCGCAGGTCGGATTGCAGGTCTGGGCGGAGCGTCGCGCTGTCGGTGGCGAAAAGAAGGTCCTGCGGCATGGTCACGATCAGACGGTCGCCGGTGTTGACGATGCGCACCTGGTCGTTGCCGATGCTGGCGCGCAGGTCGGCCTCCTGCCGGTCGAGATTGGCGCCGATCACGCCGCCCGCAAGGCCGCCCAGAACGGCCCCGCCCACGGTCGCTTTGGTATCGCCACCTGTCAGCTGGCCGAGAAGCGCGCCCGCCGCCGCGCCGATCAGCACGCCCGTGTCGCGCTGTCGGTTGGGGTTGTTGGGATCGCCGGGGCCGCCCGGTTGGGCGCAGGCACCGAGGGTCACGAGGGCCAGGGCCGCAACGGCCAATCGGGGAGAGGTCATCTTCATCTTCATCTGCTCACTTGGGGTTGGGGCCACCTTGCATGGCCGCTTTGCGATATGGCGCAGACCGTGCGGTCTTCCGCCTTGTTATGCAATGACAAGCCACGGGTAGCAGGCGCGGCGACGGTATTCCTGCCTATCGTTTCCCGTAGTAAAGGCCCACGACATGTTCGGCCTCGGCGAAGAAAAGCCAGCGCGACACGAGAACGCCCGCCAGATGGCCCAGCACGGCAAGTGCGGCCAGGCCATGTGAAAAAGGCAGCGACAAAAGGACAAGCGGCGCGGCAAAGGCAAGGATCGCCGCGACAAGGCGCAGAAGCTTCGCATGCGCGCGGCCCACGACGAAGACCATTTCCCGGGTGAGGTAGTTCGGCCCGGTATGGGGCGGCTCGAACGCGCGCGGTGTGCCGATATGGCCAAGCCCGGTGGCGGTGGCCAGCGTCGTGCCTGATCTTTCGAAGGCATTGTCGCCGCGCACCCACCATGCCAGCTGCGCCGCCGCCGCCATGGCGATCAGCACGCGCGCGGTTTCGATCTGCCCCGCCAGCAGCGCGCCCCCGGCGAGCGAGAAGGCAAGGAAAACCACGGGCGTCAGGATCGTGTTCCAGCGCGGCACGGTCGTCAGCTGGGTATAGATCATCGACGTTGTGAACACCGTTGCCAGCGACAAGGCGGCGCCGAGAGCCCCGAGCGGTGCCCAATGCACCCCAAGGAAAACCCGCCCCGCGCCATACAGGCCCATCACCAGAAGGGCCGCGACGGACACCCAGGCCTCGCGGCTCAGCCAGCTTGAGCGCCACTGGGTGAAAGCCTTGAGCGCGCGTTCGGGATGGCCGAGATGGAAGGTCGAGGCCAGAAGCCCGCCCACCGCCAGCGCATAGGCGATTGCGAAGAAGGCAAACGCGACCCAGCCGGTCGATCCCGGCATCCCGAGGCCGAGAAAGGCAAGCAGCCCGAAGCCGAGACCGGACAGCGTCGTGAAGAGGATGACGGAAGGCGCGGGATGCATTACCGCCCACCCGCCTGATTGCCGTCGATCTTGCCCAGCGTCCGGTCGAGCCAGCCGAGGAAACCCTTGGGGTCTTCCGCCACGGGGGCGAGCCAGGGCGCCAGCACGTCGATCTGCGCGTCGAGCCCGTCCTTGGGCCGGGGCGGCAGGTACTTGTTGACGGGCTTCGTGCCCAGTTCGGGCATCAGGTCCATGCCGCCACGGTCGGCCACCAGCTGCGACACATCGCTGTCCGGATCGCCGAGGTCGCCGAAATGGCGCGCGCCCGACGGGCAGGTGCGCACGCAGGCGGGGACGCGGTCTTCTTCCGGCAGATTTTCATTGTAGATGCGGTCCACGCAGAGGGTGCACTTCTTCATCACCCCTTCGGCCTTGTCCAACTCGCGCGCGCCGTAGGGACAGGCCCAAGCGCAAAGACCACAGCCGATGCAGTCTTTTTCATTGACCAGAACGATGCCATCCTCAGTGCGCTTATAGCTGGCCCCGGTCGGACATACGGTCACGCAAGGCGCATCTTCGCAATGCAGGCAGGACTTGGGGAAGTGGATCAGCTGCGCGGGGCCGGTTTCGGGCTGCACCTCGTAGGAATGGACGCGGTTCAGAAACGTGCCCGAGGGGTCGGCCCCGTAGGGGTCCTGATCGGACAGCGGCGCGCCGTAATTTTCCGTATTCCAGCCCTTGCAGGACACGACGCAGGCGTGACAGCCCACGCAGGTGTCGAGGTCGATCACCAGGCCGAGTTTCTTTTCGGTTCTGTCGGGAAGAAGGGTCATGCTCTCGTGTCGCTTGTTTCGGGCATCGGCGCGCGGACCACGGGTTCTTCGCGCGTGGGGTCCCATGTGGCGATGAACCAGATGAAGGAGGCGAAGGTCACAACCACGAAGGCCGCGATCACCAGAAGCGTCTTGGTCTGTCCGCTCATGTGCCCAGTTTCCATTTCAGCTCGTCCGGCCCCTTGCCGACCGGCGACTTGACCGGCGGGAATGCGGGCTGGCTTTCCGCCGGGGCCTCGGCCCGTTCGATCCGCACCTTCAGGTCGAACCACGCCGCCTGCCCGGTGACGGGATCGGAATTGGCCCAGCGCAGGCCATCGCCTTTTGCGGGCAGCAGTTCGTGGATCAGGTGGTTCAGAAGAAAGCCCTTCGTCGCCTCGGGCGCACCCTCGTCCAGCGCCCAGGCGCCCTTGCGCTTGCCGATGGCGTTCCAGGTCCAGACGGTATTGCCGTTGAGTGCGGCCATTTCCAGAACCGGCACCGTGATTTCCCCGTGGGGCGAGGTGACGCGCGCCCAGTCGCCGTCCTCAAGCCCCGCTTCGCGCATGATCTTCGTGGGCACGTAAAGCGGATTGTGCCCGTGGATCTGGCGCAGCCAGGCATTCTGCGTGCCCCAGGAATGATACATCGCCATCGGGCGCTGGGTCAGCGCGGTCACCGTGAACTCGGTGCCCCGGTTGTCGGGCGCGGTGTCGTACCAGATCGGCAGCGGGTCAAAGGCGGCCTTGATGCGGGCGCGCAGGTGGTCAGGCGGCTGACGGTCCCCATGCCCTTCGGCGGCCAGCTGGAAGCGGCGCAACGGTTCGCACCACAGGTTGAAAAGATAATGCTGCGGCGCGTCGTAAAGGCCGATCTGCACCGCCCAGTCCTGATAGGCTGTGTTCCACGGTTTGTAATACAGCGCCTCTTCCGGGATGTGCCCCACCCAGAAGCCGCCGTTTTCGATATAGCGGTCGATCTGGTCGGGGTTCGGCGCGCCGCGCCCTTCGCCGTCGCCGTTGCCGCGCCATCCGGCCAGCGGCCCGACGCCGGGGCGGCGTTCATGGCGCAGCATGTAATCGGCGTAATCGCTGTATTTCGGCGCGCCTGCCTCATCCGTGAAGCCCGGCAGCTTCAGCCGGTTGGCAAGCTGCACCAGAACGGTCTGGAAGCCGCGCACGTTCCGGTCGGGCTCCACCACCGGCCAGCGGATCGCGTCGGCGGCGGCGTCCGCCTCGCAGATCGGGCGGTCGAGCAGCGAGATGCAGTCGTGGCGTTCCAGATAGGTCGTGTCGGGCAGGATCAGGTCGGCATAGGCGACCATTTCCGACGAATAGGCATCGGAATAGATGATGCGCGGGATCACGTAATCGCCGTTGTCATCCGTATCGGTCAGCATGTCGATCACGCCGCGCGTGTTCATCGACGAATTCCACGACATGTTCGCCATGTAGAGAAACAGCGTGTCGATGCGGTAGGGATCGCCCGCATGCGCGTTCGAGATCACCATGTGCATCAGCCCATGCGCCGACATCGGGTTTTCCCAGGTGAAGGCCTTGTCGATGCGGGCCGGGCTGCCGTCGTCCCTCAGCGCCAGATCGTCCGGGCCATGGACAAAGCCCAGATGCGGGCCGTTCAGCGCCGCGTTGGGCTTTGTCTTGCAATGCGGTTTCGGGTGCGCCTCGGCCGGTTTGGGATAGGGCGGCTTGAAGCGGAAGCCGCCGGGCACCTCGACCGTGCCGAGGAGGATCTGCAGCACATGCAGCGCGCGGGCGGTCTGGAAGCCGTTGGCATGGGCGGAAATCCCGCGCATGGCGTGAAAGCTGACGGGGCGGCCTGTCATGCTGTCATGGCGTTCGCCGCGGAAATCGATCCAGGGGCGGTTCAGGGTGATCTGTTCCTCGAACGCGACGCGGGCGATCTCGGCCGCCAGTGCGCGGATCTTGCCCGCAGGGACGCCGCAGCGGTCAGCGACCGCCTCGGGCGCGTAAGCCGGGTCGAGATACTTGTCGGCCATATGCGCCATCACGGTGCGGCAGGTGCGGCCGCCCAGGTCGTGCGTTGCCCCCAGATCGGGGCGCACCCCGGGCTGGTCGAATGGCGCGGGCTGCCCTGTGCCTCGGTCGATGACCAGCGCCTTGCCCGCGTCGTCGCGCAGAAGAAGCCCGTGATCGGCCCCGCCAGGGTTCTCGATCACGAGGCATGGCGCGTTGGTGTAGCGGGCAAGATAGTCGAGGTCGATCTTGCCCGCCTTCATCAGCACATGGATCAGCGACAGGATCAGCAGCCCGTCGGTGCCCGGCGTGATGCCGACCCAGTCATCGGCCACCGCGTTGTAGCCCGTGCGGATCGGATTGACGCCGATCACCTTCGCGCCGCGCGCCTTGATCTTGCCGATGCCCATCTTGATGGGGTTGCTGTCGTGATCCTCGGCCACGCCGAACAGGATGAACAGCTTGGTGTGATCCCAGTCGGGCTGGCCGAATTCCCAGAAGGCGCCGCCCATCGT
>CAZNMV010000176.1:0-6847 GCA_964573835.1 uncultured Aestuariivita sp.
GATCGTCAGTTCAGCCCTCAGATCATCGGGCAGCGCGGCAATGGCCGCCTCAAGGCACGTGCCGATCACCGAAGCCAGCGGACCGAAGGCGGTGATGAAGGGAAGGCCCGGCGTCGGCATCGTCCATTCCAGCACGCGCAGACCGCCGGCAAAGGGGTCAAACCGGCGCATATGACGCCAAGAGACCGCATCGAGCCCCGCGATATCGGCGCCGCCGTCGCTCACCATCCGGGCCGAAGCAAGATGCGCGCCGCTCATCACCACCGCTCCGAAGCGCAGGTCTGCCTCATGCGCGGCGACGAGCGGCGCGGCATAGCCGGATTGGGAATGCACCTCGTTGCAGACGAGGGTGGCGCCCTGAAAGTCGGACAGGCGAGCGCGGGGATCATCCGCCCGCACGATGAGGGCGCTGCGGTAATAGCCGGGCGGGCAGTCCATCAGGCCGAAATCGGGCGTGCCGACCAGGGTCACGCGGTCCTTCAGAACATGCCGAAAGGGCATGCCGCAGGTCTGGGACAGCAGCAGGTCGGGCCTTTGCCAGAAGTCCAGAAGCCCCGTGTCGATCCGGGTCAGGGCGCGAGGGACATGCTCCACGCCCGCCGCGCGCAAACCATCGCGCGTCGCGGCCCAAAGCGCATCGAAGGCACCGCGCAACTCGGGGCGGTTATACATCGGAAAGGCCGCGACGAGCTCTGTCACGGGGTTGCGCCAAGGCGGCGCAGCTGCGCCAGAAGGTCGTCTTCCAGCACGACGCCCTCGCGTTCGATCCGACGGCGATTGGCATGGCGGCGGTCGCCGGGGATGCGCACTCCGGGCTGGGCGGCCATGTCCGACAGAAGCGCCTCGATCCGGCCAGCGAGATCGCCCTGGCCCGGATGAATGGCGATCAGCGTCTGGCCGAGGCGCGGCGGTCCGCCATGGTCGTCGCCGAGGGACGAGGCCTGATGCGAGAAATGCGCCCCCGTCAGCCCCGCCGCCATCACCTCGACCATCAGCGCCAGCGCCGCGCCCTTGTGGCCCCCGGCAGGCGCGATCGAACCCTGCATCGCGGCAACTGGGTCCGTGGTTGGGTTTCCATCCGCGTCAAGCGCCCAGGTCGAGGGGATCGCGCTGCCGGCGGCAGCCGCGTTGGCAAGGTTCACGAAGGCCGTGGCGGAGGACGAGGAATCGATGACCAGCGGATCGCCCTGCCGCGGCGCGGCGAAAGACCAGGGATTCGTGCCGAAGAACGGCGTCTTGCCGCCCCATGGGGCCATGGTGGAAGACGCGTTGGCGAACATCATCGCCACAAGGCCCCTGCGCGCCAATCGGTCGGTGAAGTACCCCAGCACCCCGCAGGCATAGGCGTTGGAAATTCCAAGAAGCGCAATGCCTTGCGACATGGCCTTGTCGATCAGCGCGGCCTCTCCGGCCTCATAGGCCGGATGCGCGAACCCGCCCGCCGCGTCCACCGCGACCAGACCCGGCGCGGGCGTGGACAGGACCGGCACGGCGTCGCCCAGGATCTTTCCGACCCCGAGATGACCGCAGTAATACGGCAGGTAGCCCAGCCCGATGCCGCGCGTGCCCTCGGCCTCGGCGGCGCGGATCGACCGGGCGACCGGGCGCGCCTGCATCCGGGACGCGCCCGATGCGACAAGAGCGTCCATGGCCAGGTCTTCGATCTGGTCGAGCGTCAGTCGGATGCTCATCTTTCGCGCCCTTTCATGTGGTTCCGCTGTGGTCGGATCAGATCACCGGCATGCGCCGCATGACGCCCGGCGCATCGGGATCGCGATACTTGTCGGGAAGCCCGCGCCTGCGCAGCAGTTCAGCGCAATGCGCAAGCTTGCCGCGGTCGAGCGTCACGCCCAGTCCGGGGCCGTCGGGAAGGGCCAGGTGATTGTCCTTCGGGCTGAACGGGCCTTCTGCGATCACGTCGATGGGCTGCTGGCGCAACAGCGACTGATTGGGTTCGCGGATATGGGGATGCGCGGCGCAAAGCTGCAGGTAGGCCGCCGTGCCGATCCCGCTGTTACCGGAATAGCACCAGAAGTCGATGCCCGCGCCTTCGCAGGCCGAGACGAACCGCATCGCCGCCGCAAAGCCGCCGATGCCCGCGACATCCGAGACCAGCGCATCGGGCACGCCGTAGGCCACCGCCTTGCCAAGATCGAGGTTGTGGCCCGAGAACGGGATGCTTGTATGCGCCCGGAGTTTGCGCAACTGGCGCCATTCGGGTGTCGGATCCTCCCAGTTGCGCAGGCCGATCTCCTCGAAGGCGGGCGCGAGGTAGAGCGCGGAGGGCAGGCTGAAGGCCTGATTGCTGTCGATGCGCAGCATGGCGTCGGGGCCAAGCGCATCACGCATCGCCTGAAGGAGGGCGATGTTGCGACGCAGGTCCGGATCGGACACCTTGCCCTCGAACCATGTGGTGCCATGGGTTTCCTTCAGGGCAAGGCTGTAGTCGACGATGGCTTCGATGCTGGCTTCGCCGGCGATGTCTCCGCAGGGCAGGCGGAAGGAAAAGTAATCGGTGAACGGGATCCGGCGCCTGTGTATGCCGCCCAGAAGGTTGGCGATCGGCTGGTTCCAGAGCTTGCCGCGCAGGTCCCAGAGCGCCATTTCGATCCCGCCCCAGGCCCCGCGGGTCAGGAAATCGGTGACCGAATGGTTGAAGGGCATCGACGGGAGCAGCGCCCGTTCAAGCGCGGCGATATCCAGCGGATCGCGCCCCGTCATCGTTTCGGACCAGCCCTCGATCAGGGGGGCAGCGGCATGCGAGGGCGCTTCGCCGATGCCGGTCAGGCCATCGCTTGTGGTGACCTCCACGATGCATTTCGAGAACCCGTCCAGGACGCCGTACGACCAGACATAGGGTGCTTCCAGCGGCACCAGGATCGGTGTCGCGCGAACGGAGGTGATCTTCATGCTTTCTAAGTCCCGGTGTGCAGCGCGACGCGCCCCGCAGGGGACGCGCCGCGCCGCTTTGCGATCAGGTGTCGAGCCAGACCTTTTCCAGGTGCATCTCGCGCAGGGGGTGGCGCCGGTAGTCCTTCACCGCATCGGTGTGATGCATCGCCAGTTCCCGCCAGTAGGCCTGCACGATGACGCCGCTGTCCTGAAGCATCTTCTCGAGTTCGGCCATCAGCGGGCGCCGGGCCTCGGGATCGAAGATACCCAGCGCCTCGGTCAGCTTGGCGTCGAATTCGGGGTTCGAATGCCCGCTTTCGTTCCAGGCCTGTCCCGACCGGTAGGCCAGCGCATAGACCTGCACGCCCAGCGGCCGCCCGCCCCAGGACGTCGTCGAGAAGGGATACTTCGTCCAGTCGTTCCAGAAGGTGGCGCCGGGCAGCGTCGTGCGCGTCACCTCCAGACCCGCATCGCGCAGCTGTGCGGCAATCGTGTCGGCGAAGTCGCGCAGCTCGCCATCGTCGATCGAGATCAGTTCCATCGCCGTCACTCCGGCGGCCGAGAACATCTCCTTCGCCTTCGCCACGTCCTGCGCCGGGCGCGGCACGTTGGCGTATTCGGGATGGACCGGCGCGACATGGTGGTTGTCGGCCACCGAACCCAGACCCGCGATCGCGAGTTCGAGGCAGAGTTCATTGTCAACGGCCAGCTGGACGGCGTTGCGGACGCTTTGGTCGGTGAAGGGTTCGGCCGCGACGTTCATCCGCGCCACCGCCGTGGTCGCGGTCAGCGCCACGGCGCGGTTCAGACCCAGGGCATTGAAGAGCGCTTCCGAATTGCTCTGGGTTTCATCGTTCATGTCGATTTCACCGGTGTCGAAGGCGGCGGCGAAGGTGGCATCGTTGTTGCCGAAATCGATGAACTCGATCCCGTCGAGATAGACCTCTCCGCCCCACCACTTGCCGTCCTCGCGGCGCTTGAGCACGGCCTTGACCCCGACCTCGAAGGACACCAGTTCGAACCCTCCGGTTCCGATCGGCGCATCCTGCAACTGGCCCCGGAAACTCGGGTGCACGCAGAGCGCGGGATAATCCCCGAAGGACGGGATGAGCGAGATGTCCGGCACGACGAGGTTCAGCTGAACCGTGTAGTCGTCGATCTTCTGAACCGCCGCTTCGGTCGCGACAGGCGCGCCCTCGGCACGCAGCGCGATAAGGCGCGCGGCCATGGCGTTGCCTTCGACCTGGCTGTCGGACATGCGGATGATGTTGAACACCACGTCATCTGCGGTAAAGGGATCGCCGTTGTTCCAGACCGCATCGCGCCGCACCCGCAGTGTATAGGTGCGGGCGTCGTCGCTCACGTCCCAGCTTTCGAGAAGCGACGGCGAGAAGCTGCCATCCGGATCCCAGCGCACCAGCGGTTCGCAGATCTGGCGCGCCACGTTGGCCTTCTGGGGCCAGTCGTAGGTGCGCGGATCGTTGATATCGAGGATCTGCTGCCCGACGCGCAGAACCCCGCCGCGCTTGATCTCCTGCGCGGCGGCAGGCGTCGGCGCCACGGCGCCGATCAGACCGCCCGCGACGCCCGCGCTGACACCGAAGATGCTGGCCAGCGCCATGAATTCCCTGCGGTCCAACCGCCCGGCGCGGACCTCGCGCGCCCAAGTCTCAACCCGGTCCTGTCTGTCATTGGTCATTTCCGTCTCTCCATGTTGGCTTTGCTTGTGTCTCAGACCGACCGATGTCCGAGCCGGTCGTCGAAGCGATAGTTCGACATGCGCTCGACACCGGTCTCGAGGATCAGGAACTGATCCTCGAGCTTCACGCCCTCGTCGGACCGCTCCCAGCCGACATAGCTCTCGAGGCAGATCACCATGCCCGGCTCGAGATGTCCGTCGAGCGGATAGTCCTTGCCCGGCCCGTCGAGGTGCGGGATGTTGGGGAATTCGCCGGCCATGCCCAGGCCATGCCCGATGCAGTAGTAGCGGCTGGCACGATGTTCCTCGGGTACCTCCCACGCCTTCTCGGCGATCTCCCGATAGGCGCGGCCCGGAGCGAGAAGATCGGCGTTCCATTCCAGCTGTTCGCGGCACCGGCCGTAAAGCGTCTGCTGATCCGGCGTCGGCTTGCGGTCGCCGCACAGGAAGGTGCGCGAAAAATCGACGGCATAGCCCTCATAGCCGACCGCATCGGTATCGAGGCACAGAAGATCGCCCCGCTCGAGGCAGCGCCGGCCAGCCTCCTGGAAATAGGGATAGGTGTTGGGCCCGCTCTGGAACAGTCGGGTCGAGACGTATTGTCCCTCTTTCGCCATCAGGCTGTAGTGGAACTCGGCCCAGGCTTCGGTCTCGGTCATGCCGGGCTCGGCCGCTTCCTCGAGACGCGCCACGCCCGTCTCGACGCGGCGCATCGCCTCGCGGATATAGGGCAGTTCGCAGGGCAGCTTGATCATCCGCGCCAGGGCCAGCGCGCCATGGGCATCGCTGACCTTCAGCCCCTCGGCGCGCAGGGCATCGACCGCCATGAAGGGAAAGCGGTCGACGGCGATGCTGTCGATCGCGGGATCGACGTCGCGCAGGATCCCGGCGATCTCGCGGGCGAAGCGCAGGCAGGCCCCGGCCAGATTGCCGCCCGAACTGACGAAATCCAGCCCTTCCGCAGGCCGGATTTCGGTGATCGTCGGCAGATTGGCGGCCAGATGCTGCGAGCCCTTGAAATCGAACAGGATGACCGGCCCGTCCAGCACGATCAGCAGGTACCGCGCCGGGGTCCGCGCGGACCAGACCTGCATGTTCGTGGCGCCGGTCGAATAGGCGATCTGGTTCGGATCGACGACCAGCATGGCCGGAATGTCATGCGATCTCATGCCTGCGCAGGTATGGGCAAGTCGTGCCAGATACAGCGCATGACGGGTGTCGTCCTGATCAAGCGAGTCTTCCGCAAGAACGCTGCCCATCCAAGGATCCCCGTCCATCGAGGTGGTGTGTCGGTGACCAGTCTGGGTCACGCGCCCGGCTTTACAAAATGACGTTTCCGGCGCACATTTTTTACCTCAGGTAAAAAGGGCGCGGATGACGAGAACACCCTCCATGACGGCGCTGCGCGCGTTCGAGGCGGTGGTGCGGCATGGCTCGATCACCGGTGCGGCGCAGGAACTCTGTGTGACACCCGCCGCGATCAGCCACCGGCTGAACGATCTCAGGGCCGTCTGCGCGGCGGATCTGGTCGAGCGGGTCGATGGCAGTTTCCGGGCCACCCCGCACGGGCTTGCCGTGCTCGATCACCTCGGCGACGCCTTCCAGCGGATCCGGGAGGCACATGACTTCATGGTCCGCCCGGCGCGCAAGCCGGTGGAAGTCGTCGTCTCCTATTCCTTCGCGGTGATGTGGCTCCTGCCCAACCTGACCGACTTTCAGGAGCGCTTTCCCGAAACCCGCATCTCGATCCAGCCCAGCCACAGGCCGATCTCGGACAGCCGGTCTTCCACATCGCTGACCATCGTGCATTCCGAGGACCGTCCCGAGGGTGCCGGATGGGAAAGGCTTTTCGAGGACATCTGCGCGATCGTCGCATCGCCGAACCACCCCATCTTGCGGGAGCCGAAACCCGCCTGGCGCGAGCGTCTGCTGGACTATCCGCTGGTCCACGTGTCCCATGACAGCGGCGCGAAACGAGGTGAGCTTTCGTGGCGCGACTGGGGGGCCATGGCCGGGGTCAGCCAGACGATCTTTCCGGTCGGTCTGCACGTGACGGCGGAACATGCCGCACTCGACCTCACACTGGCGGGCCGGAGCCTTTCGATCGTGAGCCTTGTCAATGCCGACAGCTGCCTGCGCGCGGGCAAGGCCGCGGTGATCGAAGGGTCCGAGATCCTGTCGGGCAAGAGCTATTGGATGAAGACCCGGACCGCGGCGAAAGACGCACCCGACGAGGTCCAAAGCTTTGGCAACTGG